>CAZUNW010000072.1:6583-10869 GCA_964621425.1 uncultured Chryseobacterium sp.
GAGATCAACTACGCCGCCATGCCGGGCCGGGTGTTGCTGGAGCGTTTTCCCTATCCGCTGGTGCTGCGCGACAGCACAGTGCTCGCCAACGATTCCATCCTTCGGGCCCGGCCGCGTGACGCGGACGGCAGGTTCCTGGACCGCACCATGTACCGCAAGGAGCCTGGCTTCTTCCAGCACAAGCCGTACAACTACCACGTGGCCATCCTGCGCCACTGGTTCCCCGCCCGTTCGGCCGCCTTGCGCGTACAGGTGCTGCCGGAGAACCTGTAGGGTGGTCTGTCACCCGTAGATCAGCGCCAGCACCAAGCCCGCAAGGGCGATCAGCAGCAGCCAATCGAGGGTGCGGTCGGGTTTGCGCGTGGCCATGGAAGAGGGTGTAAAGATGTAAACCTGGATTTTTTAAATACGAATAATTTATTCAATGAATAACCTATCAAAGGAAAATGTGACGCTTATAGGATACCTGCCTACGCTGAAACATTTTTCTGACGGCCGCGTTTTATGTTAACGTAATGTAAACTCCAAGGGAAATTCATCTTACCTTGGGAATCGAAACACCAACGGTCATGCGAAACCTGATGTGTCTTGCAGCGCTGATCAGCGCCATCGGTCTGCACGCGCAGACCAGCATCCAGCGCAGCTTCCATGCGAACGGAAGGCTGCAGGAGGTGCGTGTTACCGAGGATGCTTGGACGACATTCGTGAGCTACCATGAGAGCGGCCGTGTGTTCGAGCGCGGGGGGTTCCGTGGCAACGAGCGGCATGGGGTGTGGAAGCGCTATGATGCGCATGGGAAGCTCGTCGCCCGCGTGCGATTCAGGAACGGGCTTCGCCATGGGCGCTGCATTTATGCTGCGCTGGTTGATGGCAGCCGGTATGTGGTGGAGTATTCCGGCGGACGATTGGTCCATGGCCAGCAGTATGATCCGGAAGGCAACACGCTTGCGGAGCGCGATTTGCGCTGACCGGCCATAGCCGCGGGTGGGAAAGGGTGCCTTGATGGCACCCTTTCCCATTTCAGCCTCCTGCCCCCTTCAGCCCACGTCCGTTGCGAGGGTGTCGATGCGGTCCATCAGCCTGTCGCATGCGCGGACAGTGTCACCGAGCAACTCGGGTCGCGGGGTGAGGGTGCTTTCCCGCAGCGCGTCCACCAGGCCGCGCAGCGGCGCGCACCGCGGGTCGGCGCCGATACCCCGCTCCATGCGGGCCTCGATCTCGGTGATTAGGCCCTCGTCCATGCGGCCCTCGCGCAGCTCGGTCTGCAGCATCAGCACGGTGCGCCGCAGCTGACGCAGGGAGCGGGCCAGTTCAGTCATGGTGCAAAGATCGGTTCCCGTCCCCGGGCAACCCCCTTCCCGGCTGCTTTTGCCGACCTTGCATGACCAAGACCACGCATGCTCCTCCACCGCATCCTGCTCCCTGCGTTCGCCGCGACCTTGTTCCACCAGGCCAGTGCCCAGTGCTGCACGCACACGCTCGTGATGACGGACAGCTACGGCGACGGCTGGAACGGGGGCACGCTGCAGGTGCAGGCCAATGGGGTGAGCGTGGGCACGTTCGCCGCGACCGGGAGTGGCAGTACGGCGACCTTCACCCTGTGCACCGGCGATGCCCTGCAACTGGTCTATACCCCACAGGACTGGGAGAACGAGAACGCCTATGTGCTGCATGACCAATGGGGCGGTGTGGTCTTCGCGGACGGCCCGGACCCCGCCCCGGGACTTGTCTTCTCCGGTACGGTGGACTGCACGCAGATCCCCCTCCCCGGCGCGGTGCCATGCACGGCGCTACCGATCGACACGACCACATGCGTGGTGGTGGACAACAGCCTGGCCCCCGGTACGGGCATCGATCCGGGATGCGCCAATTACGCGGGCGGTGATGTCTGGTACCGGATGCCGGTGCCGGCCTCGGGCAATGTGGTGGTCCACACCGCGGGCACAGGCGGGCTCACGGACACCGGCATCGCCCTGTGGGCCGGTCCCGACTGCATCAACCGCGCGTTCGTGGGCTGCAACGACGACAACGGCGTGGACTACTTCTCCCGACTTTTCGTGAACGAACTTCCCATCGGCGACACGCTCTGGATACAGGCATTCGGCTACGGAGGTGGGACGGGCGCGTTTGAACTCTGCGTCACCGACCCGGGCACGGTGCGACTGGACAGTTCGGAGGTTCCCATCGTGCTCATCCACACGCTGGGTCAGGAAATACCGGACGAGCCCAAGATCGCGGCCCTGATGGAGATCAAGTACAACGGTCCGGGCACCATCACGCACATCAGCGACCCCTCCAACGTGTACAACGGTCACATCGGGATCGAGCGCCGGGGCGCATCCTCCTACGGCTATCCGCAGCGTCCCTATGCGCTGGAGACACGGGATACCCTGGGCGGCAACCTGGACGTGGCCCTGCTGGGCATGCCCGCCGAGAACGACTGGGTGTTGCTGAGCAACTACAACGACCGTTCGCTGGTGCGCAACCAGCTCGCGCACCACCTGTTCCGCTCCATGGGCCAGTACGCGCCCCGCACGCACCTATGCGAGGTGCTGCTCGACAGCCTCTACCGTGGTCTCTACCTTTTCGGCGAGAAGATCAAGCGGGATGACGGCCGGGTGGACATCGCCCGCCTCACACCGCTGGACAATGCGGGCGATGAGCTCACCGGTGGGTACATCCTTCAGCAGAACTACTGGGACAACTTCAACAGCTTCCAGTCCAACTATTCACCCATCGATCATCCTTCGTTCGATGTGCACTTCGTCTACGAGGAGCCCGCACCGGAGGACATCACCCCGCAGCAGCGTGTTTACATCGCCGCCTATGTGGATAGCCTGGAGACCGCCCTGTACGCTGCGGACTTCGGCGATGCCGCCAACGGCTACCGCCGCTACCTGGATGTCCCGTCCTTCATCGCCTACTTCCTGGTGAACGAGCTTGCCCGCAGCAACGACGGTTTCAAGAAGAGCGTGTTCTTCCACAAGGACAAGGCCAGCAACGGCGGCAGGTTCAAGGCAGGGCCCACCTGGGATTTCGATTGGGCGTGGAAGGACATCGCCACCTGCTCCATCTTCTCGGCCACCGACGGCAGCGGATGGGCGCACCTGGTCAACGATTGCTTCACGGACAATTATTCCTGCGGGTGGTATGTGCGTCTGCTGCAGGATACCGGTTTCACGCGTGAACTGCAGTGCACCTACCAGGAGTTGCGCGCCACGGTGCTGGATACAGCGGCGATGTTCCAGTTCATCGACAGCGTGGGTGGCCGCGTGCAGCAGGCGCAGGCCCGCCATTTCCAGAAGTGGCCGCTGTTGGGGGTGAGCGGGCCGGCGCCCGAGGTGAACCCCGTGGCCACGACGTATGCCGCCGAGCTGGACACGCTGAAGGCGTGGATCACGCGCCGCATAGGGTGGCTGGATGCCAACATGCCGGGCCTGTGTACCCAAGTCGGTGTGGCGGAGGGACCGGTGGTGGAGGCGCTGGCTGTGGCGCAACTGCCGGATTCCCGATCTGTGCGCATCACGGGTCCTGCGGGTTCGGCGGGTGAGGTGCGTGTCCATGACGTCCTGGGGCGGAGGGTGGCGCGTGTGTCCGTACCGCAGGGGTCGGTGGACGCGGTGGTGACAGTGCCCTCGGCGGGCGCTTATTCCGCCACGCTCACGGATGGCCGCGCTCGGATCGCCATGGCGCGCTGGGTGACACCGTGAGGTGTGCCGGCAACAGGGGTGCACATCGTGCGCGCATTTGGGTGACTGGTGGAAGGGCCCTGTGCAGCCAGTGCCAGCCGTAGGTCGCGCGCCGTTGGGGGCCGTGAGACTATCGGCCGGGAGGGGCTGGGCCAGCCCCGTGGTGTGGAGGAGGGGGAAGGAGAGGAGGAGGTAGAGGGGCGGGGCATGCAGGGAGGCCGTACTCAGCAACAATTCTCAGGGGAGAGATGTGGTGCACCTCTTCATCGGGGCAGGTAGCAGGACCTTTAAACTGGATTCACCATGCTCGACCTAGGCGCCAGTGCGCAACTGAATCCAACACAGGAGGGTCGGATTTCTTGAGCTCCCCGAACTTCTGGGCCATCGTCGGGTTGCCCCGGGTGAGGCGCTTAACCGTTAGATCCTCGGCTTTATCATTCGCCAAGCGAAGGTTGTTGGCCGACTTATGGAGGGCTTCTTTGGTCTTCTCCAAGTCTTTAATGGCCTCGTCAATGCGTTTCACGGCTTCCTCGAACCCATCAGAGGCGAGTCGCCAATTCCTGCCGAATGCGGTCTTGAAGTCCTCAAGTTGGTTTT
>CAZUNW010000073.1:0-10713 GCA_964621425.1 uncultured Chryseobacterium sp.
TCCGAGAGCTACCCGAGAACATCGGGCTTCCTTGGACCCGCCTGGAGGACTACCTCACCCGTATCCCGCAGTTCGCCGACGGGCGCGGCCTGAACCCGCTGCTCCAGAACTACTGGATGGTGATCCACCCGCCGACGCTCTTCCTCGGCTTCGCCGCCACGCTGGTGCCGTTTTCCTACGCCATCGCAGGCCTGTGGCGCCGTGACCACCGCGGTTGGATCGAACCGGCGCTCCCATGGACCTTCCTTGGGGTGATGGTGCTCGGCACCGGCATACTCATGGGCGGAGCATGGGCCTATGAGGCCCTGAGCTTCGGCGGCTTCTGGGCGTGGGATCCGGTGGAGAACGCGTCGCTGGTGCCCTGGCTCACGCTGGTGGCATCGGGGCACCTGATGCTGGTGAACCGCAACCGGCCCGGCTCGGTGTTCACCACCTTCCTGCTCACACTGGGCACCTTCCACCTGGTCCTGTACAGCACGTTCCTGACGCGCAGCGGCGTGCTGGGAGACACCAGCGTGCACAGCTTCACCGGCGACGGCATGATGCCGGGGCTCACCCTCTTCCTGCTGTTCTTCATCTGGCTGTCCGTGGTGCTGCTGCATGCCGAACGGTCGCAGCAGCGCTTCTACAGCGCCGTATCGGTGGCCCTTCTGGCGATCGGTGTGGCGCTCGACCAGGCGGTGCCCGCCATCCTGCTCTTCCTGCTGGTGAGCGCCGCGTGGACCTGGCTGGGCCAGCGACGGGGCTTCCCCCAGCCGCAGGAGGAGGAGGCCCTGTGGAGCCGTGAGTTCTGGCTCTTCATTGGCGCCCTTGTCCTGCTGCTGAGCGCGGCACAGATCACCTTCAGCACCTCCGTACCTGTCTTCAACCTGCTGTTGGAGCCTTTCAGTGGTCCGCTGATGAGTGCTGCCGATGCGCTGGACAGCGACATGCTGCGTCAGCTCGCCAGGGCCCGGCTGGCCCCTCCCACGGAGGCCATCGCCCATTACAACAAGTGGCAGGTGCCCTTTGCCTTCATCATCGCCACCCTGAGCGCCTTCGTGCAATACCTGCGCTACAGGTCCACCGATATGCGGCGCTTCCGCCGCAACATCGCCGTATCGCTGCTGGCGGCCCTGCTGCTCACCGCGCTTGGCGTCGTCCTGCTCGGCTACCGGGCCGCCGAACTCAACCTCATCCTGCTCTTCCTCGCCACCGCCTTTTCCGCCATCGCCAACCTGGACCACATCCGTGTGGTGCTGAAGGGCAGGCTTGCCCAGGCTGGACCCTCCGTGGCCCACGTCGGCTTCGCCCTCGTGCTCCTCGGCGCCTTGATCAGCACCAGCCGGCAGCAGGAGGTGAGCCGCAACACGCAGGGCATGGACCTGCGCTTCCTGAACGAGGAGTTCAGCAACAACACCGACATCCTGCTTCACCGCGGCGACACGGTGCGCATGGGCGAGTTCCACGTGAGCTACACCGCCAAGCGCACCGAAGGCGTGAACCTGTATTACGTCACGGACTACTTCAAGCCCGAGCCGCGCTCCTACGCAGCGGGCGACACCGTAAAGGTTGGCGACATGCTCTTCGTATGCCGCACCGCTCACAAGGCGGCCACCGCCTTTCTGGAGGACCAACCCGCCCACTGGACGCCCATGGAGGACTTCCCCCGGCGCGTGTTGTGGCGTGCGAAGCCGTGGACCTCCACCCGGCCCGGGGAGCACCTGTTCAGCCTGGAGCCCTTCGTGCAACTCAACCCGCGCTTCGGCAACGTGGCCGAACCGAGCACCCGGCACTGGGCCCACCGCGATCTCTACACCCACGTCCGCTATGCCGACCTTGCCGCGGACGATGGCGACGACAGCAGCGGCGTGCATTACATGCCGCCCCGCCTTTACGAGAAGGAGCTGGGCGACACCATCGTCACCCCCTCCTGCCTGATCCTGATCGACAGCCTGCGCACCGTGCGCGACAGCGTCACCCTTCGCATGCTCGGGCCGGACTTCACCGTGCATGCACTGCGGATGCGTGTGCGCGATCTGTACGACCGCGAACGCTGGTTCGAGGCGAGCCCGGTGATCATCTATCGCGATGGCATGCCTGTCGCGGGGAAGGGATTCGACGTCGAGCCGTTGCGCGTGAAGTTCGAGCTCGCCACCGTGGCCGGTGATAAGATCGGCCTGAACGTGTTCGAACGCGAGTATGTGGTGCTCCAGGCCATCGTGTTCCCCGGCATCAACATCCTCTGGACGGGCTGCATCCTGATGTTCCTCGGCACACTGATGGCCATCCGCCGCCGGCTGCGCATGCGTTCACGCACCTCCTGACCATGCCGCTGCGCGCAGGGATCCTGCTGGTCGGTTCGGGGCGCGCGGCGCACCACCTTGGGCACGCCATCGTTCGCGCCGGACTGCCCCTTGCCGGTGTGGTGGGCCGGGATGCCGCCCGGACCAAGGACCTCGCGCTCACCCTGCGCACCACCCCCTTCGCACCGGACGAGGCACTGCCAGCAGCGGCGCTCACGTTGCTCGCCGTGAGCGACGATGCCATCCCCCAGGTGGCTGCGGCCCTGCACATTGGTGAAGGCACCGTGGCACACCTGTCAGGCGCTGTGGACATGGACGCCCTCAAACCGCACCCGCACCGCGGTGTCCTTTGGCCCGTGATGAGCCTAAGCCCCGGCGAACCACAGGACCTGAGCCATGTGCCCCTGGTGGTGGATGCCAGCGACGATGCGGCACGGCGCGCCTTGATGGACCTGGCCCGCAGCCTGAGCGGCAAGGTGGTTGAACTTCCCCCGGAACAGCGACGTCTCGTGCACCTCGCCGCGGTGTTCGCCTCCAACTTCCCCGTAGCCCTGTTCGCCGAGGCGCAGCGACTCCTGGAGCATGAGGGCATCCGACCGGACCTGCTCACCCCCCTGTGGCGCAGCGCCTGCGCCAAGGCGGCGGACGCAGGGCCGCGGGAGGCGCTTACCGGACCGGCGCGCAGGGGCGATACGGGCACCATGGAAAGGCACCTCGCTTCGTTGCAGGCCGATGCCGATCTTCGCAAGGCCTACGCCATGCTCTCCGAGCTCATCGCCAAGCGGTACCGACGACAACCCGATGTCCGCTGAACCCACCTACAAGGAGCGCCTCGCGGCATTGGACACCTTCCTGTTCGACGTGGACGGGGTGTTCACGGACAACCGGGTGCTGCTGATGCCGGACATGGACCCTGTGCGCACCTTCCACACGCGCGACGCCTACGCCGTGCAGCATGCCCTGCGCGAGGGGCTGCGCATCGTCATCGTCACCGGGGGGCACAGCGACGGCGTGGTGCAGAGCTTCCAGCGGCTCGGCGTCACCGAGCTGCACACCCGCACCCGCGACAAGCTGGCCCTGGTGGAGCGGCTGATCGCAAGGAACCAGCTGGACCCCGCACGCTGCGCCTACATGGGCGACGACATACCCGACCTGCCGGTGATGCGGTGCATGGCCCTGGCCTGCTGCCCAGCCGATGCGGCCGAGGAGGTGAAGGCAGCCAGCCATTACGTGAGCCGCCTGCCGGGCGGAGGTGGCTGTGTGCGCGATCTGCTTGAACAGGCGCTGAAGGTGCGAGGCCGCTGGATCACCGACGGATCATACACATGGTGAGATGGTGACCGACCTGATCCGGCTTGCTCGACCGCTAAACCTGGCCATCATCGCGGGAACGATGATGGTGATGCGCCATGGCGTGGTTGGTGGCCTGCTGGGCGCGGGCGGCCTGGAGCCCGCGCTGGAGCCGGCCTGGTCGGCCCTGCTCATCCTGAGCACCGTGCTGATCGCAGCGGGCGGCAACATCATCAACGACTATTTCGACACACGCATCGACCGCATCAACAGACCCGCCAGCCTGATCGTGGGCCGCACCGTACCCCGCCGAAGAGCGATGGGCGCACACCTGGCCCTGAGCGGTGCAGGCCTGGTGGCCGGCTGGGCCGTGGTGGCGCACACCGGGCTCTGGCGCCTGGCCGTCATCCCCCCGTTCGCCATCGGCGCCCTGTGGATGTACAGCGCCACCTTCAAGCGCCAGCTAATCATCGGAAACGGCCTGGTGGCCACGCTTACCGCGCTGGTGCCGCTCACCGTGGGCCTGTACGAGATCCCTTTGGCGCAACGCATGCATGCCGGCACGCTCCTCCTGGAGCTCGGCGAGGATGCCGCCGTGCACGCCTACTTCCGCATCATCTGGTACTGGGTCTTCGCCTTCTCCGGCTTCGCCTTCGTGGCCACGCTGGTGCGTGAGCTGCAGAAGGACATGGCGGATGTGCCCGGCGACCAGGACCAGGGCTGCAGGACCATCCCGATCGCCTGGGGCATGGGGCCGGCGCGAGCCATCGTGCTGGCGCACACCCTCGTGCTGGTGGGCTCCCTCCTGGCGATCCGCCGGCTTTTCCTGGACGACAGGCTGTCCTTCTGGTATTTCGCCGCGCTCATCCTCACCCTGCTGCTCAGCGCGGGCCTCACCTGGAACGCGCGTGAGCGGCGGGAACACCTGCGTGCCGGCATGGTGATGAAGGCCGCCATGGTGCTCGCCGTGGCCTACGGCCTGCTGGTTCACGTGCTGCTGGACATGCCATGAGCACGCCGCCCCTTCCACACTGGCGCATCCTCCTCGGGTCCGCCTCGCCGCGCCGACGCCAACTGCTCGCCGGGCTGGACCTGCCGATGCAGGTGGCGCCACTGGACGTGGACGAGACGCCACCCACCGGAGTGGCCAACGAGGAGGTGGCCGAACACCTCGCACGGCGCAAGGCGGCGGCCTACACCGCTCCCATCGCGGACGATGAGGTGCTCGTCACAGCCGACACCACCGTGCTGCTGGACGACCTCCTGCTCAACAAGCCGGTGGACGCCGCCGATGCACGGCGCATGCTCACCATGCTCAGTGGCCGCACCCACCGTGTGGTCACCGGCGTGTGCCTGCGCACGGGTGCCGGGCTGCAGAGCTTCAGCGACATGGCGCACGTGACCTTCCGTACGCTGGACGAGGCGGAGATCGGCTACTACGTGGACAACTATGCGCCCCTCGACAAGGCCGGCGCCTACGGTGTCCAGGACTGGATCGGCTACACAGCGGTGGCCCGCATCGATGGCAGTTTCTACACCGTGATGGGCCTGCCCATGCACCGCCTCTACCTCGCCCTGCGCAACCTACCCATCCCCATCGGATGAGAACCACCATCCTGTTCCTGCTGGCCGGGTTACTGCCGGCTGCCGACCTCCGCGCACAGGGCTTCTTTGAGGACCCCGAGCGGCCCGACGCACGCACCTTCTACCTCACCAACGGGTCCGAGTGGATGTTCACCTTCCCGGTGCTCCGCATCACCAGCGACAGCGTGCCCCCCGACCAGGGAGGCATCGTGCGCTTCGCACCCCTGCTGAACCCCAAGGTGTTCATCCAGTGGGACCTGGGCGCGCACGTGGGATTCTTCTCCGGAATTGGCATCCGCAACCTGGGCTTCATCTACGACGTGCCCCGCAGCAATGAACGCTTCAAGTACCGCGCCTACACGGTCGGCGTTCCCCTGGGCATCAAGCTCGGGCGTATGCACGAGGCCTTGGTGTTCGCCGGTTGCGAAGTGGAGGTGCCGTTCAACTACAAGGAGAAACGATTCGCGAACGAACGCAAGGAGGACAAGTTCAACGTGTGGTTCAGCAACCGCACCGCCCCCTACTTCCAGAACTTCATGCTCGGGGTGCAGACGGGTTTCGCGCTGGACATCGTGCTGCGCTATTATGTGACCAACTTCCACAACACCGCCTACCGCGAGGTGGTGGATGGCGTGGAGCGACGGCCCTATGAAGGGCTAAACGCCAACCTGTTCTGCGTGTCGGTGGGCTGGGGCATGCACGCCGGCCGCAAGCGGAAGCGGACCTACCCCGCACCGGTGGTGATGCCCGAAGCGTGCATCCACTGAAGCGCTCAGCGCAGGAGCACGACATGACCCCTGTGGCTGCGCCGGGTTCCAAAGCCGTCGCGGAACACCACGGTCCATGCATACACGCCGTGCGGCTCACCCACCCCCGACCAGCCCACCAGCGGGTCGGTCGAAACGAAGCGCAGCGCCCCCCAGCGATCGTGGATGCGCAGCTCATAGGCCTCGGGCCGCTGCACCGTGGTTACCGGCGCGAACAGCTCGTTGATGCCATCTCCGTCCGGGGTGAATGCGTTCGGTGCGTAAAAGGCATACTCCCCCTCAACACACACCTGCGCACTGGCGGCATCAGAGCATCCCGCGGCATCCGTCACCACCAGCGTGATCGTCCGACAACCAGGGCCGGCGTAAGTATGCTGCGGAACCTGCATATCCGTGGTGGTCCCGTCGCCCAGGTCCCACCACCAGACCACTGCATCCTGTGACGACTCGGTCACCGGCAACGGCCCCGCACCCTCCCCTATCACGGACGGCACCGCGAACACGGCCAGCGGCGGGCTGTCCACGGCGACCGCCGGTCCGATCGCCTGTCCGCTGCAGCCCGGAAGCACGGTGTGAACCACTGAAGGGATAAAAGCACCTCCCGATGCATAGCAATGCTGGACCGTAGCACCAGTTGCCACCGTGCCGTCACCCAGCGACCAGGTGGTGGTACCCGCGCCCACACCGAGGGCGGTGAGCTCCACACAAAGCGGCGCGCAGCCGGCCGACGCGTCCACCAGCACCGATGGCGCCGGGACTGGCTCCACGCCCACCACCACTTCCTCCGGGGCACTGCTGCAACCCGCAGCGTCCGTGGCCACCACGGTATAGATGCCGCCCGCGACGGGGTTCAGGAGCGGGCCTGCGGGCGACCAAGCGACCTGCAACGGACCCGTGCCGCCGGATGGCGCAGCCTGGAGCAGGAGCGCCGCCGTGGCGCACAAAACCGTGTCCGCCATGGCCTGGACCTCCACCGGCGCCGGTGCCGCCACAACGCCCGTTGCGGTCGCAGAGCAGCCACCGGGATCGGTCACCGTCACCGTGTAGCTGCCCGGGACCGCTCCGGACAGGGAGGAGGAGGTGGCGCCTCCGGGCGACCACGCATAGCCGACACCGGCCGTGCCCGTGACCACGACGGCGGCCACAGCACCAGTCCCGCCGGCGCATGCGGCGTCCGTCACATCAACGGACACTTCAGGCACCACCACGGGCAGGCTTACCGTGACGGGAGCTGAACAGGGCCCGTCCACCGTGAGCGTCACGGAGTAGGTGCCGGGACCTGAGAACGTGTGTTGCGGGGCCTGTTGCTGAGAGCTGTTCTGCGCGCCGGAGGCCGGATCGCCGAAATCCCACGACCACAAAGAGGGACATCCACCGGCCGCCGGCGTGAATCCGGCCGTGGCACCGGCGCACGTGTACGTGAAATCGGCCACGGCGCCAACGGCCTCCTGGATGAGGATGTCATCGATGGCGATGCCATCGTAGTTATTGCACTGAGTACCCGCACCGAAGAGGAAGCGGAAGATCACCTGGGGCTGGTTGGCCGCAGCCGGGATGCAGTGCTTGGCCGTGACCCATCCCCCGCTGCTGAAGCCACCCTGGCAGTTCCCGTTCGTTGGCCCTGTGCGGCCGCTCCAGCCGTGCTTGGGGCTGGCGGAGGTGAGGTTTGTGATGTTGCCCGCGTTGAACCAGTTGTCATTGAGGCAATCGACTGGATCGCCCCATGCGCCCACATTGCTCCAGGTCTGCCCACCGTTCAGCGAGAGCTGGAACGTCATGCCGTCATACTGCCGCTCACACTCCCAGTTGATCTTGAAGGAGATCCACGGTGCATCCAGCCCGCTCATGTCAAAGCAGGGGCTTTGCAGCCAGCTCAGCTGGCCCAGGTTGTAGAACGAACCGGTCAGCCCACCCACGCACCAGCTGCGCACGCCGCCGCCCGCACCATTGATCACCGGATGGGCCGGGGTGCCCCAGGCCCAGTCACTCGAGCCACCGCCAGAGGTCCATTGGGGGGCGCCTTCGAAGCCCTCCGTGTAAGGGAAGGTGGCGATGGGGTTGATGCACTGGGCCCCGGCGCGCGGCACGAGGCCGACTACCAGCAACAAGGGCATCCATGCGCGCTTCACGGTACAAAGATCGGCCACAGATCCTGCGATGCACGCCAGGCTTACGCCCCACCCCAATGGCCACCGCAGCACCCCACCTTCAGGGCTCCTCGCGCTTGGCCCGTTCCCAATATGCGTCCATCTCCGCCAGGGTCATCTCCCCCAGCCGGCGGCCATCGGCAACGCTTTCACGCTCCAGGAAACGGAACCGCCGGATGAACTTGCGGTTCGTGCGCTCCAGCGCCTCATCCGGGTCCACGCCGATGAAGCGGGCATAATTGACCACGCTGAAGAGCACGTCACCCAGTTCCTCGGCCTCGCGCCCAGACGCGCGGTCCACCTCCAGCTTCAGTTCAGCGAGCTCCTCCTGCACCTTGGCCCACACCTGGTCGCGGTGCTCCCAATCGAAGCCCACGCCGCGGGCCTTGTCCTGCACACGCACTGCCTTCACCAGCGAGGGCAGCCCCTTGGGCACGCCCTCAAGCACGCTCCGCGGCGTGGACGCATCAGCGCCCTTCTCGGCCAGCTTGATGCGCTCCCAGTTGGCCTTCACCTCCTCCTCATCCTGTACCTGCACATCGCCGTAGATATGGGGGTGGCGGTGGATCAGTTTGTCACAGATACCGTTCAGCACCTGCTCGACCCCGAAGGCACCCTGCTCCGAACCGATGCGCGCATAGAACACGATGTGGAGCAACAAGTCTCCCAATTCCTTGCGAACGCCCTCCAGGTCGCCCTCCAGGATGGCGTCACCGAGCTCGTAGGTCTCCTCGATCGTCAGTGGACGAAGCGTTGCCATCGTCTGCTTTCGGTCCCAGGGGCACCGCTCGCGCAGTTCGTCCATGATGGTGAGGAGGCGTAGGAAGGCCGTGGCGCGTGGGTCTGCAGCGTGCATGGCGCAAAGGTGGGGATCAGGCCTCACCCCTCGGCAAGCCGCCAGAACGGGGTGCGCCCTATCTTCACACCGCAGCATGGACGCCCCCATCGTCTTCCACGGCCGGAACGCGAGCATCATGGCTCTGGTGCACCACCAGTTGCGAAGCGCGGGCCTTCATGCCGAGGGATTCACCGATGACGACCGGCTGTTCTCGCGGTTGCAGGCAAGCCCCCCCGCCCTCGTCATCGTGGGCGCGGGCATCGAGGATGCGCCACGCGAACGGGTGCGCGCGCTGTGCGCCGCCCGCGGCATCCGGCTTTTGGAGCATTACGGCGGTGCCGACCAGCTCGTGGAGAGCATCCGCAGGTCCCTGAGCGAAGGATGAGACCGTTCGCCATCCTGCTGCTGGCGCTTGCGGCGATCCCCGCTCAGGCCATTTCCGCAGGGGAGGCGGGCAGGCCAAGGCCCACGCTGCTTTACGTGATGGACCCGCTCTGCGGTTGGTGCTACGCGTTCGCGGAGCAACTGGGGCAGGTGCGCGCGGTACTGGGCGACAGCATCGCGGTGCAAGTGGTGCTCGGCGGCATGGTGACCGGTGAAAGCGAGGGACCCATGGGTGATCGCGCCGGCTTCATCCTGCAGGCCATCCCGCGGCTGGAGGAGCACACCGGAGTGGTCATCGGCGAGGCTTACAAGGAACAGCTGCGGATCGGCACGCGCTGGAGCAGCAGCGTCCGCCCGAGCATGGCGGTGGCGGCCTTCCGGGCCCTGCTGCCCGACAGCACCCCGGCCTTCGCCCACGGCGTGCAGAGGGCCCTGTTCCAGGACGGCGCCGACCTGAACGACCGGTCGATGTATGCACCCATCGCGGAACGCTTCGGATTGGAAGCAGACCGGTTCGAAAATGCCTTCACCGACCCGGCGGCGAAACTGGCTTTCGAGGCGGACATGCACCGCAGCGCGGAACTGGGGGTGCAGGGTTTTCCCGCCCTCTTCCTGCTGGTGGGCGATCGCACCGAGCCCATCTGCGCGGGGTACATGGGGGCCGCTGCCGTGGTTGAGCGGATCCGCCCCCTGCTGAAAGGGCGCTGAGCCACGTACCAAGCTCCACGCATCGCCGTTACTTTGCCGACCATGCGGCGTGCCGGGCTCGTTTTCCTGCTCCTGCTGAGCGGCCTTGCCGGGTACGCCCAGGGTGATGGCATCGTGTTCGGCACCGTGCGGACACCGGACGGCCATGTGGCGCCCTTTGTGAACGTATTCGTGGACGGGCTTTCCCTTGGCACCACCACAGGCGACGACGGTCGTTATGAGCTGAAGGTTCCGGCCGGTCGCGCGCTGCGCATGCGCTTCAGCTTCGCCGGCAGCATGCAGGAGCGCGGGATCAGCGTGCAGGCTGGCGCGCGCCAGCGGCTGGACGTGGAGCTCCCGGTGAACACCATGGGCCAGTTCGAGGTGCGCAGCAGCGACAGCGAGCGAGATGCCGGCATGACCGTGCTGGATGCCCGGCTTTCCCGTTTCATCCCCAGCCCCATGGGCGGGGTGGAAGCACTGCTGAGCGGCCAGATGGGCGTGGTGATGCGCAACGAGCGCAGGTCAGGCTACAGTGTGCGCGGCGGCAACTTCGACGAGAACCTCGTGTACGTGAACGGCATCGAGGTCTACCGCCCCTTCCTGGTGCGGGCGGGGCAGCAGGAGGGCCTCAGCTTCCCGAACCCCGACATGATCGAGCGCATACACTTCAGCGCGGGGGGCTTCGAGGCCCGCTACGGCGACAAGCTGAGCAGCGTGCTCGACATCAC
>CAZUNW010000074.1:0-10681 GCA_964621425.1 uncultured Chryseobacterium sp.
ATGTCCATAGCAGGAAGCTGCCCTCCTGGCCCTCCCAGAAACAGCTCAGGATGTAGCGCAGCGGCATCTGCCGGTCGGTGTGCTTCCACACATAGTCGAACTCGAACCAATGGTTGAAGAGCATCGCGAAGAGCACGCATACGATGCCGGTAACGGCCGCGGCATGCATCAGGAAACCTGTGCGGCCAACCTCGCGCCAGCGCGCATCCCCGGTGCGTTCGCTCCTCCAGTATCCGCCGGCGGCAAGCAGCGCGCCCGCGAACGAGAAGAGCGTAAGTAGGTGGCCCGCCTGCCCGGCCCAGGTGTGTTCGCCCGCGTAGCTCATGTTGTCGTTCGTGGCCGTGTGGCCATCAAACACCCAGCTGGTCCTGTTCGTTGTACTTGCTGGGACATTTCATCAGCATGTCGCTGGCGTGGAAGTCCCCGTCGGTCCCGGCTTCGCCGATGAGCACCAGCCGTTCACTGCGTTCCAGGTCCTGCGGCTTTGCCTTGGCGAGCTTCACCCGGCAGCGCCTGCCCTTCAGGTCGACCATGGTGAACTGTGTGAGGCTGGCATTGACGCTAGGTTCGTAAACGATGTCCGCGCTGCGATCGAGCACACCCACCACGTGGTATTCCTCGCCTGGATGGGCCATGGCCTCGTCCAGGTCGGCATACGTACTGCTGTCGCTCAGTGAGCCCACCAGCGCGGCGATGGCCACGGCGATGATGGCGATGGCGATGATGTGGCTGCGTTTCATGCGGTGCGTTGCTGTTCGCGGCGTTGGCGCTCCAGGCGGGACAGCCGCCTGTCGATGACCGCCATCCAACCCGCCAGGCCCAGCAGCACCACGGCGATCACGGCGATCACGGCGTGCATGCGTCCCGAACCATAGAGGGTGTCGGCCAGCCACGAGGGCGCTTCCCCGGCGGCAAAGGTACCGAGGGGGGCGAGCGTAGCGGCGAGCAGCAGCAGGGAGCGTCGGTCACGCATGATCATCGTGGCGTTGGATAGCGTTGAGGCGCCGTGCCAGTGTCCATGCCCAGGTGCCGAGCAGCATCCAGCCGAGCACGGCGGGGTAGAACACCAGGCGCAGCCTGTCGTCAAGGTCGTACTGGTTGAAGGCGGGATTTCCCCCGTTTCCGGGATGCAGCGAATCGCTGAGGCGCGGCAGCACCATGAGGAAGACCATCATCAGCACGTAGGCGAAGATGTTGTAGACGGCGGCCAGCCGTGCGGCCTTGCGAGCATCGGGCACCGAACCGCGCAGCACCAGGTAGGCGGCATACACCAGCGTGGTCACCGCGGCACCGTTCAGCTTGGTGTCGCTTGTCCACCAGCCGCCCCAGGTCACACGGGCCCAAATGCTGCCGGTCAGCAGGCCAAGCACGGCGAACAGCAGGCCCACGTGGACCGCGGCGAGGGCGGCCCCGTCCTTCCCCGCATTGCCCGTCCTCAGGTGTTGCATGCTCATCACGACCGAGATGGTCATCAGCAGCATCATGGTGAACCACATGGGCACGTGGAAGAAAAGGTTGCGGATGCTTTCGGTAAGCAGGCTGCGATTGGGGAATTGGAATGCCTGCTGTGCGGTGGAGGCGGTACCCGGGGCGCATGGCCGCTCAGCGATGCCCCCGCCCCTCCCGTCTGTCCAGAAGGCGTCCAGGAGAACGAGGGTGTCACCCTGGGGTGGCAGCACCGCGAGGTGCGTGAGCTCGGCGCGGAGGCCGGCGGGAACGTCCAGTTCGGCGCGAAGGTGGGTGGCATCCTCCACCACCACCCGATCTGCGCACACGCGCTGCCGGTCGTTGGCGATCCACACCTGCGGTGGGTGCTCGGCGGTGAGGTCGGTGTTGTAGGCGGTGATGCGCAGCTGAACGGGGCCGGGGGCTATCCGGTCGCGGTCAACGTGCACCAGCGCGGGGGCCAGGCCGACACCCAGGCCGAACACCACCACCCCCAGCAGGAGAAGCACGCCCAGGGCCTTCCACCAGTGCTTCATCAGTCGCGCCAAAGGTACGGGAACAGCAGGTAGGCGAGGGCCACGGTGAGCACGTCGATAAGCAGCAGCCAGAGCAGGTATTTCCCGGTCATGTTGAGGCCGATGCCGTCCAAGGCGAGCTTGCTGGCGCGGAGGGCGCTGAGCAGGAGGGGAAGCACAAGCGGAAGGCCCAGCACGGCCGTAAGTCCCACGCCGTTGCCCGCCCGCGCGGCGATCGCGGCGATGAGCGTGAGCACCGCGGCGAAGCCCGTGCCGCCCAGCGCCACGGTGAGCAGGAAGAGCGCGGTATCGGCTTCGCGCAGGGCGTGCGTACCCAACAGGAGTGCGTACACCCCCACGGTGGCAAGGGCCAGCACCAGCATGAGGCCCATGTTGTAGAGGGTGCGTGCAACGACCACGCTGCGGGGGTCGGCCAGGGTGTGCAGGTACAGCTGCCTGCCACCGTCCTCGCGCTGGAAGGCTCGTGTAAGGGTGTTGAAGGCCGCGAAGAGCAGGATGATCCAGAGAAGGGCGTTCCACACCGGCAGCGGTGTGCCGGCGCGCAGGGCGAGGAAGCCGATATAACAGGCCCCCACGCTGTAAAGCATCAAGCCCGCCCACGCGGCGCGCTGCCGCAGGTCAAGGGCCAGCTCCAACCGCACCAGGGCGGCGATCTCCGAAGCACGCATGCGGGCCCAAAGCTACCCGCCGCCGGGTCACTTCCGGCGCGGTGTGCGGATGGTGATGGCGTCCCGGGCATACACCATGTAAATGTCCACGTATGGACGCATGGGCCTGGGCAGCTTGCGGTTCCTCTCCACCGGAATGATCAGTACCACCTTGTCATCCCAGCTTGCTGCCACGCACGCCTTGTACTTCACGAACCGGGCTATGTGCGTGGCGCGTTCGTTGAATGAGTCGATGCCGTCCGGCCAGTTGCGCTCATGGCTGCGGAAGACCACCGCATCGACCTCCGCAGAACTCAGGCCCGCATCGGTGAGCGCTTGCATGCCGGCGGCATCGTCCGCCAGCATGTAGGTGGCGAACAAGGCCTCGGGTCGTGTGATCGTGGCCTCGGCGCGGCCCTTCCAGCGCGGTCCACGGCTGATCTCCGGTGGGGGCTTGGCGGCCACCACCTCCTGCACCCCGCTGGCGGCCACCACGAGGAAGAGATCCGCTGTGGGCCGCAGCTCCTCGGGCATGTGGATGTTGTCCTTCGCGGGCACCTGCACCACGACCAGGGTGTCCGGTCCTTCGGTGAAGGAGAAGATCCGGAAGGCGGCATAGTTGGCGATGTAAGGTGCGCTCGCCTTGCGGGAACTGTCGGCCAGCAGGGCTGATGGCCAGAAAGCGGGCTCGCTGTTGCTCAGCACCAGAGCCTGCTGGTCATCAGGGAGCCCCGAGGTGCCCAACGCTTCCCGCGCGGCCCGGCCCTTCATGGCATCTGCACCGGCGCGGATCGCATCCCAGCCCGTGATCCTTACCTGTTGCGCATGCGCCGCGAGCACCAGGCACACGGCTGGAATGGAAAGGGTCCTCCTCATCATGGTCTGTCTTCTACGCAATGAACCGGCCAAAAGTACCTGCACGGTTGGTGAACGAATCCGATCTTCGTGTGTTGCTTATCCACGATGCATCGTTCGCTTTGCCTGTCCATGTCCCTGCTTACCCTTCTCGGTTGCGGCAAGGCCCAGGGCCCCATCGCCCCTGTCGATCCCATTACACCCTTCCACGAGCTCAAGGCCACCGACATCGCTGGTGGGTCGGTTGACATGGCCGCTTTCAAAGGACACCCGGTGCTCATCGTCAATACGGCGAGCAAGTGCGGCCACACTCCCCAGTACGCCCGCCTCCAGGAACTCTATGACAGGTACAAGGACAAGGGCCTTGTCGTGGTCGGGTTCCCCAGCAATGATTTTCTCCGCCAGGAGCCCGGTGACAACGCCGAGATCGCATCTTTCTGTACCCGTAATTACGGCGTCACCTTCCCCATGATGGCCAAGGTGGAGGTGAAGGGCGACGAGCTCCACCCGGTATACCGTTGGCTCACGTCCAAGGACCGGAACGGGGCGCTGGACAGCAAGGTCAAGTGGAATTTCCAGAAGTACATGGTCGACGGCCAGGGGCGCCTCATTGGTGTATTCGCGCCCGGCACGGACCCCCTCGATACGTCCATCACCCAACTCATCGAAGCCAACCTGTGAGCACCTGCACGCCCTCCCTCTTACTGCTTGTGGCGCTCGCCGCCTGCTCCTCCGCTTCGACGGACGGCACGAACCAGCCCGCTGCCGTGGCAGAGCCGACCACCACGACCACAACACCAGAAATGAGCGACATCTACGGGCTCTCTGCCACCACGATCGATGGCAAGCCGTTCACCTTCGACCAGTTGAAGGGCAGGAAGGTACTCGTGGTGAACACCGCCAGTGAATGCGGTTACACTCCGCAGTACGCGCAACTGCAGGAACTGCACGTGCGTCACAAGGCATACGGAGACAAGGGTCTTGTGATCATCGGCTTCCCCTGCAATGATTTTGGTGCACAGGAACCGGGCTCGGAGCAGGACATCGCCGCGTTCTGTTCGAAGAACTACGGTGTAAGCTTCGCCATGATGGCCAAGGTGCACACCACCGGCATCGACCAGCACCCGGTTTACCGATGGCTGACCAGCAAGTCGGAGAATGGCGTCCTGGACACCGAGGTGAAGTGGAACTTCCACAAATTCCTCATCGATGAGCAGGGGCACCTTGTGAAGGACCTGCCGAGCCGTGTGGGCCCGATGGACGCGGAAGTGGTGGACTGGGTGAAGGGTTGAGGCCCGTCCGCGCCGCGCCGCCCATCTTTGTGGTACCATGAACGGCGGAACGGTCGACATCCTATGCATCACCGCGCATCCCGATGACGCGGAGATCTCCTGTGCGGGCACGCTCATGCGCCACATCGATGCAGGTCGGTCGGTGGGCTTGGTGGAGCTGACAGCAGGCGAATTGGGTACGCGTGGAAGCGCTGCGCTCCGCAGGCAGGAAGCGGAGGAGGCCCGCCGGGTGATGGGGGCCATGTTCCGGTATGACCTCGGGCTTCCCGACGGGTTCTTCCGGGCTGACGAGGCATCTCTGTTGAAGGTCATCGCCGCAGTGCGAGCGCACCGCCCGCAGGTGGTGATCACGAATGCCGTGCGCGACAGGCATCCGGACCACGGGCGTGGCGCCGGGCTCGTTCGGGAGGCATGCTTCCTGAGCGGTCTCCACCGCATCGCCACGGAGCGGGACGGGGTGGGGCAGGAGCCCTGGCGACCGGTCACCCTGTTGCATTGCGTTCAGGACAACTGGGTGGACCCCGATATCGTGGTCGACATCACATCCTATTGGGACAGGAAGATGGAGGCGCTGATGTGCTTCCGTTCGCAGTTCTACGACCCCAGCAGCACCGAGCCGGAGAGCCCGATCGCCACGCGCGAGTTCCTGCCATTCATGGAGGGGCGCCACCGGGCGATGGGCCGCATCATCCACGCGCCCTATGGGGAGGGCTACACGGTGGTGCGTGCGCCCGGTGTGGATGACCTCACCCGCCTCGTGTGAGGCGCCGCAGGCGTTCCACGTCGGTACGACCGGGCCAGTGCTCCGCCGCGCGCGCACCGCTGAGCGTTATGAAGCGCCACGCCTGGTAGCCTGCGTTGGCGCAATGGGCCAGCGATGCAGTGAGCGCCGCGCCCGCCGTACCGAGCCACGGCACCAGGAAAATCCCAGCCGCCGCGGTCACCACGAGGCCGATGCCGGAACCGATGGCGTTGTTTGCGTTGCGCCCCGTGCCGCTGAAGTAGTGGCTGTAGGCCTGCGAGGCGGCCATGGCCAGTACGCCCGGGGCCAGGCAGGCCACCAGTGGCCTCACCCCCTCCACCTCCGCACCGAAGAGCAGCGCGTACAGGCCGTCGGGCAATGCGAGCAGCAGCAGCAGCGCAAGCAACGCGGCGCCCACTGATGCCTTGAACACCGTGAGCGTGAGCGTACGCTGGCGGTCTGCGGCGTGTTCGTTGCTCACCGTGCTGTAAAGCACCATGCCCAGGCTGCGCGGCACGAGCCAGGCACCCTCGGCGAGCTGGTTCGCCACGGCGTATACACCCAGTGCCGCAAGCCCCATGTAGTGTTCGATCAGGTAATAGGCGAAGCGGTAGTTGAGCAGTTGCATGGTGTTCGCCCCTTGTAGGTGCAGCCCCTGGGAGAACATGCGGCGCAGCAGCCCGGGGGGCGGCGCGGGTGACGTGCTCCGTGGTCTCCGGACGACGGCCCATGTGCTGAGCGCGAGCGTGGTGGTGAAGGCCGCATAAGTGGCGTGGACGTATGCATTCACCGTGGCGTTTTCAGGGCGACGTACGAGCAGGGCGAAGACGGCCAGCAGCACAGCACCCTGGAGCGCGGTGATCCGGTTGTAAGCACGGATGCGCTGGTTGCCCAGCAGGATGTGCAGGTGGATGGTGTAGAGCGACTGCATCAACGCTAGCACCACGACATGCCCGGCCAGCCCATCGGGCACCAGGGGCAGCAGGTGCAGGAGGGCGAAGGCCGCGAGCGCCGTCATCAGGGCCCATGCGTAGGCGGGACGTAGCAGGTCGGCCAGGGGGGCGCGGGTGGCCAGGTGCACAAGGGCGCCCCCGCCCACCACATTGTTCAGCAACTGGATGAGCGTGATGGCGAGGACCACCAGGCTGATGCTGCCCAGGGCCGCGGCACCGAGCAGGTGGCCGGCCACCATGATCACGAGGAGGTTCGACAGCGTGATCCACGCCCGTGCGATCACCGATCCGATGGCTGGACGGATCATGGGCGCAGCCGGTCCATGAGGTTCCTGAACTTCCTGTACCGTTCGCGGGCCGTGCGGTGCGCGACCCGTACGAACCGCTTCCCGTCCACAAGGGTCACGTCGCCCACGGCGCTGATGGTGTGGAATCCCTTGTTGTACGCGCTGTTCGCGATGGGGCCCACGGTGCGCACAGCCTCCTCGCGGAATGTGGTTGGCCCCAGTTCCTCCACCCGGTGAAGCACCACGCGCCCACCGTAGGTCAGGCTGCTGTCCTGTCCGGGCCGGTAGAGGCGTCCCTCATGCACGAAAGGCGTTCCGGCGGGTCGCGCGGACCGGATGTCGGTCTTCACGGGGTTGAGCGGATGCGGTAGGAAGGGCCCCGTTAGCGTTGCGGCGTGGTAGAGGTGAAGCGCTGTGTTGGTGAGCGGTGCCTTGGTCCCGAAGAGCCACCAGCGTCCGTTCCACTGCACCAGGGTGGGGTCGAACAGCGCTTCCTCCAGCAGGGTGGCGATGGGCTCCATCCCACCCAGTGCGGCGTCCATCGCATAAAGCTGCACACGGCCTGTGGCGGCCTGCTCGGGCACCACCAGCACCCGGCCTTCATGCTCCAGTACGAACGGGTAGGAGAGGTGTGCGGGAAGCTCGAGCACGGTGCGTGAGCGCTTCAGGCTGTTGTCGCGCTTGGGGCGCAACCGGGCGATCTCGCCCTTGCCCTGAGCGTGCTCGTACTTCTCGTAGAGCACCTGCAGGTTCCCCTCGGGATCCAGGAACCCGAAGGGGTCCGCGCGGAAGGATCCCTTGGCCGGTGGAGGTAGCCAGCGAACGTTGAGGCTGGGGCGTTCCTCCAGCAGCCGGTGGATGGGCTGGTACAGCACCCCCACGTTCCACTCCTCATGCTCGGTGAGCCCGGCGCGGTGGAAGCGCAGTTTGTTCCTGAATTGCCGCACCAGGAACCGAAGGAAGGTGGCGTTGCCCGGGTAGCGGCGGACAGGGGCCTTCGTGGTGCTGAGTCGTCCTTCCGCCGCGGCCGCATCTCCGGAAAGGATGCGGCGCATCACCAGTGCCGCCCACCCCGCGCTGTGCATGAGCACCGTGTCCACCGTTTCCTGAAGGGAATGATCCACCAGCCCGAACCAGCCCTTGTGCAGGATTTGCCCGCCGTCAAGCCGTTCAGTGAGCCGCTGCAGGATGGCGCCCACCACGGGCTCACGGCCCATCAACTCCCAGAAGCCGGGCGGCCCGCCGCGGTGATGCTCCTCGTCGCCGTGGTGGAAGCTCCACACACCGTGGGTGGCGGCATGCAGCACATCCCCGTGCAGGATGTTGAAGCCGAAGCGCAGCAGCACGTCCGGGCGGTGCGCCCGGATCCGTTCGATATCCGCCGGGGTGAACATTTGGGCGTGGCCATGGCGCTCCACCATGCAGTACAGTTCGGGTACGCCGGTGAGCGTGGCTGAAACGTCCTCCGCTGCCATGGCCGGTGGACTGAACCATTGCCGCCGGTAGTGCAGGTAAAGGGCCATGCGCCAGGGATGTTGGAGCAGGCGTTGAAGGAGTGGCCGCGGGCCATGCTGCTCTTTCGCCGGACGCACCACCAGTACCAGCTCAACGCCTTCCACGGCGAGCGCCTGGCGCAGGCATTCCGCCTGCCAGCGCTGCAGTACGGGGCCGTTGCACAGCAGGCCGAGGCGCAGGGTGTTGGCCGGTGCTGGCTTCATTGCAGTGCGGAGAGCAGGCTGCGGCCCACGGCGTCGGGGCCATAACGTTCATTGAGCCCGGAGCGGATGGTGGCCGGGTCATAGCGCGCGGCATCGGCGGTCATGCCCACGAGGGCACCGGCAAGGGCATCATCATCATCCACGGGTACCAGCAGTCCGTTCATGGGTTCGATGAACGCTTCCGGGCCGCCGCATCGTGTGGCGATCACCGGCCTGCCCTGGGCCAGGGCTTCCCCGGTCACCACGCTGAAGGTCTCCACCCTGCTGTTCACCACCACGGCAAAGGTGCGCGCCATGTGGTCCAGCACTTCCGCGTTGGGCAGGCGGCCCAGGAAGCGCACATGTTCGGCAATGCCGAGCCCGGCCGCCAGGTCTTCCAGCATGGCCCGGTCCGGACCATCGCCGATGATGCAGAGCCGCAGCCGGCCTTCGCGCTGCCGTGCAAGCTTCATGGCGCGCAGCACACCGCTCACGTGCTTGATGCGATCGACCAGGTCGGCCACCATCAGGAACTCCCCCGGGGTGCCTGCCGGGGGCAGCGGGCGATCCAGGCCCGGCAGGGTGTTGGGCACCACCACCGCTTCGGCACAGAGGCCGTGTCGCACGAGGGCCTGACCGAGGTGAGGGCTCACCGCCACGAACCGCTTCGCACGCCGGGCCACCAAGCGCACGAAGGCCTTGAACAGGGGGCTCTTTGAGGCATGGGTGCCGTCGAGGTACTCGCTGCTTTGCTCGGCGAGCACGAAGGGGATGCCATCCCGGCGCAGGCGAAGCGCCACCAGCGCGGGCCTTACCAGGATGTAGGCCAGGACCAGGTCAACTGGTGGTCGCCGCTGTGCCAGCACCCGCAGACCGTGTGATGCGGCCCGCAGGTAGCGCAGCAGGTTAAGGGTCTTGCGCAGGGGGCGGAAAGGCAGGGTGCTGGCCCTGTAGCTCACGCGCAATTCCCAAAGCCCGTCCGTGCCGGAAACTTCATGGTGCAGGGTGTGCGCCAGCGTGGGGTCCGCCTGGATGGCCAGCACACTGACAGGGGTGTGCCGCGCCAGCGCCAGGGCCTGCTTGCGGATGAAGTCGCCCAACTGCGGGTCGCGGGGACCGGGGTACCACTTGGGGATCAGGAGCACGTGCATCGCCCGGCGCAAGGTAGGCAGCCCCAGCGGCCGATCGGGGCAAGGGCAAGGGCCCTTATATTTGCCGCCCCGTTGCTCCCGCGATGGGGACATGGTGGATGTAGCTCAGTTGGTTAGAGCGTCGGATTGTGGTTCCGAAGGTCGCCGGTTCGAGCCCGGTCTTCCACCCGAAGCGGAAGCGCCCCCTCAGGGCGCTTCCGTGCTTTCAGCCCGTACGTCACGCCCCATGCTTGCGGTTGCCGGCCACGGTGTCGATGCTCCACGGGATGCGTTCGGCGAAGGGGGCCTTGCGTTGGCGGCAGCCTTCCAGCGCACAGATGCGGCAGCTGGTGGGGATGCAGGGGTCCATGTGAATGAAGAGCTCCACGGTGCGGCCGAGGCGTTCGTTCGCCAGGGCCTCGATGGCGCCGATCTCCCGGTGCGCCTCCTCCAGGCTGTTGTACCATGGCAGCGTCACATGGCAGTCCACGTGCAGCACACGGCCGTACTTGATCATGCGGAAGTTGTGCAGGTCCACCCAGCCCGGTCGTCGGTGTGCCTCGAGCACGGCCACCAGTTCCTGTCCCAGTTCCAGGTCCGCCTCATCCATGATGCCCGCCACGGAGCGCCGGAACACGCGCAGCCCGGTGACCAGAATGTAGAGCGCGAAGGCGATGGCGAACACCTGGTCGAGCCAAAGCAGGCCGGTGAAGCGGATCAGAACCAACCCCACCACCAGGGCCACGGTGCTCCATGCGTCGCTCAGCAGGTGGGTGCCGCCGGCCTCCAGGGTGATGGAGTGGCTGATGCGGCCACGTCGGCGCAGCATAAGCCCCATCACCAGGTTGATGGCACCGGCGGCGATAGCGAGCCCGATGCCGGTATCGATGTCATGCAATGGGGCGTGGGTGAGCAGGCCCTGCACGGCGCGGGCGATGATGAGCAGCGCGGCAAGCATCACCAGCCCGCCCTCGATGCCCGCGCTGATGAACTCGACCTTGCCGTGGCCATACGGGTGCTCGCGGTCGCGCGGTTTGGCGGCCAGGATAAGGCTGTACAGCGCGAAGCCGCCGGCCACCACGTTCACGATGCTCTC
>CAZUNW010000075.1:0-3853 GCA_964621425.1 uncultured Chryseobacterium sp.
CCAACACCCTCACCGTGATCGACCACTTTGGCGACATCAAGGTCGTGGTGCTGCAGAACCTCGATTGGAACGATGCCCGCAGCGGCCTGAAGCCGCGCTTCCTGCGCAACAACGAACTGATCTACGACCACCCGCCTGAGGCACAGTTCATGGGGGGCAACGAGTTCCGCAACTTCGAGCTGAAGAACCTGCGTTTCCCGTCCATGCGCGTGGCCGCCATCCGCAACGGGCCGGAACTGGTGGAGGCCGTGCTTGCCGAGGACCCCTCGCGCCACATCCGCGTCTACCTGGAGCAGCCGGACATCAACGGGCGCTTCCTGGTGCGCAACGACGAGGCGAACGGCGACCCCACGGGGGCCGACTATGTGAACGTGGTGTTCAGCCTGCCCATGGACGCCCCGCTCGCGGGCGGTGACATCTACGTGGTGGGCGGCTTCAACGATTTCAACTGCCGCAAGGAGCACCGCATGCAGTACGTACCCGAGCGCAAGCGCTACCTGCTGGTTGCCCCGTTCAAGCAGGGGTTCTACGACTACCGGTTCGCGTGGCTGCCGCACGGCACGGAACGCCCGGACCCCACCCGGCTGGAAGGGAGCCATTTCGAGACCGAGAACGACTACCTCGTGCTCGTCTACCTGCGGGACCACCAGCAGCGATGCGACCGCATCGTGGGTGCGCGCTTCGTGAACAGCCGCCGCGGCTGAACCCTCAGGGCACCACCACGCGCCGGGCGCCCGCACCCTGCACCTGCACCACCGCGAACCCGCCAGGCACCCGCAACTCCAGCTGCGCAGCCCCGTGCGAGGAGGCCGCAGCCACAAGGCGTCCACTGCCATCGAGCACGCGGATCGGGCGGTCGCCCGCAGGCAGGCCGGAAAGGCGCACGCACCCGGGCCCCGCCGTCACCGCGATGTGATCCTCCGAAGGCCTCGCCGGACCGAAGCCCGTGGCGCAATCGGCCAGGTCGAACAGGATCACCTGGTCATTGCCCCCGCTGGGAATGCAGATGCGGTCATGCACGACATCGTAATCGATGTCCGCCGGCTGGCTCAGCCCGGGCACCAGCAGGTTCTCGAACTGCGGCGATGCGACGCCCCACTCGAAGCGGGTGATGCGGTTGGGGCTCCACGACGAGATCACCACCAGGCCGTGGCATTCGATCGCGATGCCATCGATGTTGCCGAGACCGGTGGACAAGGTGCCGGTGATGGCCGCTGTGGCGCGGTCGTATCCGCGCACCACCGCCCCCGTGCCCCAGAAGGCCACCAGGAGGGCATCGCTCTGCGGATCGTACACGATGCCGTTCGGCGTGCCGCCGGTGCTGGCCACCCAGGTGGTGAAGGTGGCGGCGGGCGGGTCCACGCGGAAGATGCGCTGCGCGCTGAAATCGGTGACATAGAGGTACCGCCCGTCGGTGGTGATGCCGTTGAGGAAGCCTCCGCCCAGGTTGAGGTTGAACACCAGGGCGCCAGTAGCCAGCAGGTAGCCCTTCACCCGTCCGCCGCTGCAGGCATAGAGGGTGTCGCCGAGGATCTCCAGCCCATAGGGATCGG
Source organism: uncultured Chryseobacterium sp. (assembly GCA_964621425.1). Lineage (GTDB taxonomy): Bacteria > Bacteroidota > Bacteroidia > Flavobacteriales_F > PHOS-HE28 > PHOS-HE28. The sequence goes on from CAZUNW010000075.1 coordinate 1,554, forward strand.
GGCTCACCGAGGCGAACGGGGTGACGTTGCCCGCCTGGTCGCGCTGCTTGATGGTGCCGTCGTCCAGGTTGCTCACGAAATAGCGGTCGCCCGCGGCATCGTGCTCCACGCTTTCCGGTGAGGCGTATTGGGCGGTGGCGGCCAGCGCAAGGCCGGCCGCGAGGAGGGTCTGCAGGGAGCGGTGGAGCATGGCGCCAAGCTAAGCCGACGGCCGCACCCAACCCCGGGAGGGGGTTGCGCGTTATCCTTGCACCGCGATGCCCACCGCAGTCACAAACGACATCCGTGTCAGCGTGCGCACCAGTTTCCTGGAGGAACTGAGCGACCCGCGGATGGGCCGCTTCCTGTTCGCCTACCGCATCACCATCACCAACGAGGGTCGGCACACCGTGCAGCTCCTCCGCAGGCATTGGACGATATGGGACAGCCTTGGGCCGGTGCGCGAGGTGGAGGGTCCCGGTGTGGTGGGCGAGACCCCCGTGCTGCCGCCGGGCGGTTCGTTCACCTACACGAGCCAGTGCGACCTGCGCAGCAGTGTGGGCCGCATGGTAGGAACCTATGCCATGACGGACCAGGGGTCCGGTGAGGCTTTCCGGGTGCAGGTGCCCGGCTTCCTGCTGCTCTACCCCTACCTGGCCAATTGAGGAGTAATTTCGCCCACGCATGCACGTACTCGGCCACATCCCCATGCACCCCATGCGCCTGCTCGCGGTGCTGCTGATGGCGCTTGCGCTGCTGGTGCAGCCCGGCCGGTGTGCGGACGAGCGCATCGCCGAACTGCCCGTGGAGCGCGGCGGTTCGCCCTCGGCCGAGGAGGAGGCAGGCCTCGAGGAGGCACTTCCCTTCAGCGTCCTGGCCGCCCGGACCGAAGGAGGCACACCGCACCTGCTCGCCAGGCACGGAACACAGGAACTCGCCGAAGGGGCACGCCGCCTGCATGTGCCCCCGCCCAGGGGTTGACGCGATCGCGGCGCCCCCGGCGCCCCGGCCGCCGCGGCGGTCATCGTTCCACCTGTACCCCACAACATCGACCCACGCACCATGGAAGGATCCCTCTTCCGTCACCTTCGCTCAGACCTCCCGTCATCGCTTGTCGTTTTCCTGGTGGCCCTGCCGCTGTGCCTGGGCATCGCCGTGGCATCCGGAGCACCACCCGTGGCGGGATTGATCGCCGGTGTGGTCGGCGGCATCGTGGTGGGCGCCATCAGCGGCTCGCCCCTCGGTGTTTCCGGTCCGGCGGCGGGCCTCACGGCCATCGTGGCCGCCGGCATCGCCGACCTGGGCAGCTTTGAGGCCCTGCTTGGTGCGGTGGTGGTGGCCGGCGCCATCCAGCTGGCCCTCGGCGCAGCCCGCTCGGGCATCATCGCGTACTACTTCCCCAGCTCGGTGATCAAGGGCATGCTCGCCGGCATCGGCATCATCATCATCCTGAAGCAGATCCCGCACGCGGTGGGTGACGACAAGGATTACATGGGGGATGAGAGCTTCGACCAGCCCGACAAGCTGAACACCTTCCAGGAGCTGTGGTACGCGCTGCAGAACCCCACGCTCGGGGCCGTACTCATCACCCTGGCCTGCCTGGCGGTGATGCTGCTTTGGGAGCGCCCTTTCGTGCAACGCAACCAGTGGCTGCGCTACGTGCCGGGCCCCTTGCTTGCGGTGGTGCTCGGCGTGGTGATGGCCCTGGGGTTCTCGGGCAGCGCCACCCTCGCCATCGGCGCCGACCACTACGTACCGCTGCCCGACCTCATGGACGCAGGCTCCTACCGCCTCCCCTCCTTCGACCGCCTCACAGATGGTGTGTTCTGGCGGGTGGCCCTCACCATCGCCGTGGTGGCCAGCATCGAGACGCTGCTCTGCGTGGAGGCCACCGACAAGCTGGACCCGGATAAGCGCATCACCCCTGCCAACCGTGAGCTCTTCGCCCAGGGCGCGGGCAACATGGTGAGCGGGCTGCTGGGCGGGCTGCCGCTCACACAGGTGATCGTGCGCAGTTCGGCCAACATCCAGAGCGGCGGGCGGACCAAGCTGTCAAGCATCCTGCACGGGCTGTGGATGCTGGTGTCCGTCTTCGCCATCGCGGGGCTCCTGCGGCTGGTGCCCCTGGCGAGCCTCGCGGCCGTGCTGCTGGTCGTGGGCTACAAGCTCGCCAAGCCCTCGCTCTTCCAGGCGATGTGGCGGCAGGGGCTGCCGCAGTTCGTTCCCTTCGCGGTGACCGTGGGCTTCATGGCCGTCACCAACGACCTGCTGCGCGGAGTGGCCCTCGGCCTGGCCATGGCCTTCATCCACATCCTCTGGAA
>CAZUNW010000075.1:3863-4386 GCA_964621425.1 uncultured Chryseobacterium sp.
AAGAACTACAAGGTGCCCTTCCACTACGACCCACACCGCTACAAGCCGGGCATGCCGGTCTACATTGAGCTGAGCGAGGACGTGACCTTCCTGAACAAGGCGGGCATCAAACGCACGTTGAGCGAGATCCCGGACGGCACACGGGTGGTGATCGACGGTGCACGGTCCTTTGACCTCGACCCCGACGTGCGGGAGATCATCGACGACTTCGTGCTCACGGCCCCCAAGCGGGGCATCCGACTCCAAGTGATGAACATGCCGGCCCGGCCGGGCAAGCCGGTCGCTCCGCCCCCCACGATGCTCGCCGGGAACAACAACTGAACAAACGAACCAAGATGGACAGCTACAACAAGCTCCTGATGAACAACAAGGCCTGGGCCGAGAATACCGTCGCCCAGGACCCCGAATTCTTCCAACGGCTGGAGAAGATCCAACGGCCCGAGTTCCTGTGGATCGGCTGCAGCGACAGCCGGGTCCCGGCCAACGAGATCACGGGCACGCAGCCCGGCGAGATCTTCGTGCA
>CAZUNW010000075.1:4396-10593 GCA_964621425.1 uncultured Chryseobacterium sp.
CCGCAACATCGCCAACATGGTGGTGCATACGGACCTGAACCTGCTGAGCGTGCTGCAGTACGCCGTGGAATACCTCCATGTGAAGCACGTGATCGTGTGCGGCCACTACGGCTGCGGCGGCGTGCATGCGGCCATGACGCACCAAAGCCTCGGCCTCATCAACAAGTGGCTGCGCAACATCAAGGACGTCTACCGGCTGCACAAGGCCGAGGTGGACGCGCAACCGACCGAGCAGGATCGGCTTGATCGCATGGTGGAACTGAACGTGCAGGAGCAGGTGTTCGACCTGGTGAAGACCAGCATCATCCAGAAGGCGTGGAAGGACCGCGGCGGGCCGCACCTGCACGGCTGGGTGTACCGGTTGAGCGACGGGTTGGTGAAGCCCATCTGCGAAGTACCGCCGGGATCCCCGGTCGACCCCATCTACCGGTTCGACAACCTGTCGTAGCCCGTGCTCATTCCCCCTGGCCCAGGGAAAAGCCGCGCACACCGTCGAACAGGTAGAGGTTCTCGGTCTTCACCACCTCCACCCCGGCATCGCCCAGAAGCTGCATGAGGCGCACCACCTCGCCCAAGGCCACGGGTGCATAGCCTGCGCTATCGGCACCGGTGCCTGCCACTGATGACACGAAGCGGCAGCGCCAGTGGTCTGTGCAGAAGGTCTCGGGAAATCCGTCCGGCCAGACCTTGACCCCGCGGTTGGTGATGAGTTTCAATTTCAAGCCGCCGCTTGCGGCGGCCTGCAGGCGGGCCGCCAGCTCGTCGGGAGCGCTCGTGGCATCACAGAGGAACATGTCCACACCGCAGAGCTCACGCTTCACCGCGGGCCGCTCGTAGCGAAGATCGACCGCACCGCCCTGCCGCATCTCCACGCTCCTCAGCACCGTGGGCCTGCGCCCAAGCCGCTCGATCACCGCGCGGGCGAAGGCGGCCGTACCCATGCGCTCCCGTGACACGCCCTCCTGGAAGATGTCACCGGGATGCAAGCCATCCTCCAGTGCGCACAACCAGGCGTTCTGGATCGCCTCGGCCCTTTCCGGCAGGCCAAGATGCACCAGCATCATGCAGGCCGCGTTCAACATGGCACTCGGATTGGCCACACCCTGCCCGGCGATATCGGGCGCACTGCCGTGAATGGCCTCGAACATGCTGATGCGCTCACCAATGTTGGCGCTGCCCGCCATACCCACGCTGCCCGTGAGTTCCGCGGTGACGTCGCTGATGATGTCCCCGTATAGGTTCAGCGTCACAATGACGTCGTAGCGATCGGGCCTCGTGGCCAGGCGGGCCGTTCCGATATCGATGATCTGCACCTCCTGCGCGATGCCGGGATACTCCTTTCCCACGCGCCGGAACATGTCCGCGAACATCCCATCGGTGAGCTTCATGATGTTGTCCTTCACCAGGCAGGTCACCTTCCTGCGGCCGTTGGCGTGGGCGTACTCGAACGCATAGCGCACGATCTTCTCCGTTCCCGGCAGGCTGAGCACCTTGAGGCACTGGAACACGTCCGTGGTCTGCCTGTGCTCAATACCCGCGTACAGATCTTCCTCGTTCTCACGCACCACCACCACGTCCATGCCAGGGTGCTGTGTCTTCACGAAGGGGTGGTAGCTGCGGCACGGGCGCACGTTGGCAAAGAGGCCGAGCGTCTTGCGGATGGTGACGTTGAGGCTCTTGTAGCCCGCGCCCTGCGGGGTGGTGATGGGCCCCTTGAGGAACACGGGATTCCTGCGCAGGGTGGCCCAGGCCTCCGCGGGTATCCCGCTGCTGTTGCCGGAGAGGTACAGCTTCTCACCCACTTCAATGAACTCATAGGTCAGTCCGCATCCTGCGGCATCAAGAATGGCCAGCACCGCGTCGGTGATCTCCGGGCCGATGCCGTCGCCTTTGGCAACGGTGATGGTGTGCTTCATTTCCGTTCGAAGGGTTGTGCGTGATCGATGTAGGTGAAGGTGCGGTGCATCACATGGCGCGCCAGTAGCTTGAGATCCTTGCGGCTGCTGAGCTCCGTGAGGGACGGCAGGTGCTCCATGGCAAAGGGGAGCGAATGGGCCATGTCAATGATGGTGGTGGCGAATGACCGGGGCCACGGCACATCGGGCCTGCAGTCGGTGATCCGCTCCGCCACAAATGCGCTCAATTCCTTGTAGGGCATGAACAGCCTCCGGGCATTGTCCGCGTCCACGTTCTTGTGCAGGTAGCTCTTCATCCCCTCCTCGATCACCAGTTTGCGCAAGGCCTCCGGCTCAAGCTGCAGCGCCCCGCGGTCGCGCGGCCAGACACCGCAGATGGCCTCGATCACACGCTCCAGGCCCTCGCGCGGGTCACGCGCCCGCTCCGCATGACGGCCGCACACCTGCCGCAGCCACAACCAGTAAAGCTGGAAGTAGTACTGCAACAAGCGCTGCTTGTTCGGGAAGTACTTGTACAGGGTCACTTCCGTGGACCCGATGCGCTCGGCCAGCTTCCGGAAGGTGAAGGCCTCAAGCCCGATCTCGTTCATGAGCGCCAGGCCGCTGCGGAGCATCTCCCGGCCCAGCTGGGTCGATTCAGGGTCCTTCAACGAGAGGGTCGTATCAGGACGGAGATGAAGGTGGAGTGGCGACATGGCGATGCGAATTTAGCATTACTAAACTAATGGTATAGTTTAACTTACTTTTGCGCCACCACATGGACGGATCCATCCTTCTGGCCAACCTCACCAACCCCACGCTGCTGTTCTTCCTGCTCGGGGTTGTGGCACACCTGGTGCGCAGTGACCTTGAGATACCGGCCACCACGATCAAGTTCATCTCCCTGTACCTGCTCTTCAGCATCGGCTTCAAGGGCGGGCAGGAATTGGCCCACGAGGACTTGAACATGCGGTTCATGAGCGAGCTCATGTTCGGGACAGCCGTTGCAGGGGGTATCCCCCTGTACGTGTTCTTCCTACTGAAACGCAAGTTGGGCGTGCAGAACGCGGGGGCCATTGCCGCCACCTATGGATCGGTGAGTGCGGTCACGTTCGTGGCCGCCAGCGGCTTCCTGGAGGCCAAGAGCCTCCCCTTCAGCGGTCATATGGTGGCTATCATGGCGCTGATGGAAACACCGGCCATCATCGTGGGCATGATCCTCCTGATGCGCTATGACAGGCAAGGCGAACGGGCTTCGCTGGGCCACATGCTCCGTCACTCCTTCACCAATGGCAGCGTACTCATGCTCGTGGGCAGCCTGGTCATCGGGCTCATCGCCGATACCCGTCAGGCGGAAGGCATCAAACCCTTCACGACGGACATCTTCAAAGGCTTCCTTGCCGTGTTCCTGCTGGAAATGGGCATGATCACTGCGGCCCGTTTCGGTTCATTCCGCCGATACGGCCGGTACGTCACTCTGATGGCCATGCTCATCCCCTTCGTGAACGGATGCGTGGTGGCCTGGCTGAGCGGATTGATCACACCAGGGACGGGGGATCGCTTCATGCTGGCGACCCTGGCCGCAAGCGCGAGCTACATCGCCGCACCGGCTGCCATGCGCCTTGCCGCACCACAGGCCGACCCCGGATTGTACATCCCCATGGCGCTGGGCGTGACCTTCCCGCTCAACATCACCCTGGGAATGCCGGTCTACCTGGGCATCATCGAGACCGGATGAGGGCCGGCACCACGCTCAGCCAGCGATTCGCGGGACGCACCCTCGGTGTGGCCACGATGCACGGCAAGGAGGCGGCCATCGCACCGGCCTTCCTTGACAGGCTGCAGCTTATCGCCTGCCGGGCGGTGGAAGGGCTGGACACCGACCGCTTCGGCACCTTCAGCGGCGAGGTGGAACGCGTGGAGGATCCACGCGGCACCGCCCTCCGCAAGGCGATGGAAGGCGCAGCCGGCGGCAAGCCGGACCTGGTGATCGCCAGCGAAGGGTCCTTCGTGCCCTATCCGCCAGCGCCGTTCATCACCTGCGACGAGGAATGGCTCGTGCTCTATGACGCACGCGATGGACGGAGTTGGTCGCACCGCCACGTTGCGCTGGAGACCACGGCCTGCAGCACGCGGTGCCGGACGATGGCCGAGGTGCTGGAGGCCGCGGCACGCTGCCGCTTCCCCTCGCACGGGCTGGTGATCAGGGCCGACAGGGACGCCATGCCGGGCCCCGCCGTCCTCAAAGGTTTGCGGGAGCCCGCGGTGTTGGTGCAGGATGCCGCGGTCCTGCTCGAACGCCATGGTGCCGCTTGGGTGGAGAGCGACCTGCGCGCCCTGATGAACCCCACGCGCATGGCGGTGATCCGGGCCACCGCCGAACGCTTCGCCCATGACCTGGCCACCTGCTGCCCCGCCTGCGCGGAACCCCACTTCGCGGTGACCGAACTGGTTGCGGGCCTTCCCTGCGGGGCATGCGGGCTGCCCACCGAGGCCGTAAAGGCCTTGCGCCGCACATGCGCACAATGCGGCCACGCCAAGCTGGAAGGACGCACGGACGGCCGGTTGGTGGAGGACCCCGGACGCTGCGCGCTCTGCAACCCTTGAACGGCCGGAGCCATCGCCCCGGTATCTTCGCGGCCCAGCGACCATGCCATGAGCAACGCCACCTTCACCATACCCGCCCCGAAGAACGAACCCGTGCTGAGCTATGCGCCGGGCACCCCGGAACGCACCGCGTTGCAGGCGGAGATGGACCGGCGGCTGAGGACCACCATGGATGCTCCGATGTGGATCGCCGGGAAGGCGGTGACCACCAAGGACCTGCGCCGGATGAGCCCGCCGCACAAGCATGCCCACAAGCTGGGCATGGCCCACTTCGGCGATGCCAAGCACGTGCGCGCCGCCATCGATGCGGCGCTGAAGGCCAAGCGCGACTGGGAGGACATGCCCTTTGAGGAGCGGGCCGCCATCTTCCTGAAGGCCGCAGACCTGGTGAGTGGGCCCTATCGCGCCGCCATCAACGCGGCTACGATGCTCGGCCAGGGCAAGAACTGTTTCCAGGCAGAGATCGACAGCGCCTGCGAGCTCGCCGATTTCCTGCGCTTCAACGTGGCCTACGCCCAGCAGATCTACCGCGACCAGCCCATCAGCGCCGCGGGCATCTGGAACCGGGTGGAGTACAGGCCGCTGGAAGGTTTCGTGTTCGCCCTCACACCCTTCAACTTCACCGCCATCGCCGGCAACCTGCCAGCCAGCTGCGCCCTCATGGGCAACACGGTGGTGTGGAAATGCGCCGACACCCAGGCATACAGCGCCCAGGTGATCATGGAGATCTTCAATGCCGCGGGACTGCCGGCCGGTGTCATCAACCTCATCCATGTGGACGGACCCGTGGCCGGCGACGTGATCTTCCGGCACCGGGAGTTCGCCGGCATCCACTTCACCGGGAGCACCAAGGTGTTCCGCCAAATCTGGCAGACCATCGGCAACAACCTGCACCTGTACCGCAGCTACCCCCGCATCGTGGGCGAGACGGGCGGCAAGGACTTCGTGCTGGCGCATCCCTCCGCCGACCCCAAGGTGGTGGCCACCGCCCTGAGCCGTGGCGCCTTCGAGTACCAGGGACAGAAGTGCAGTGCCGCAAGCCGCGCCTACATCCCCGCCTCGCTGATGCCAAAGCTCAAGGAACGCATGGGCGCGATGCTCGCGGAGCTCAAGCAGGGCGACGTGCGCGACTTCACCAACTTCACCGGCGCGGTGATCGACCAGCGCTCCTTCAACAAGCAGAAGTCCGCCATCGACGCGGCGCGCGCCTCGAAGGATGCCCGCGTGCTGTTCGGCGGCCGCTGCGACTCCTCGCAGGGCTGGTTCGTGGAGCCCACGGTGATCGAAGCGCTCGATCCGCGCTACGAGACGATGTGCACGGAGCTGTTCGGCCCGGTGCTCACGATCCACGTCTACCCCGATGCGCAATTCGAGGAGACCCTCGCGCTGGCGTCCACCTCTTCGGCTTATGCGCTGACCGGCGCGATCTTCTCGGCAGATCGCGGCGCCATCGAAACCGCCACGCGCGCGCTGCGTTTCGCGGCGGGCAACTACTACATCAACGACAAGCCGACTGGCGCGATCGTCGGCCAGCAGCCCTTCGGCGGCTCGCGCGCCTCGGGCACCAACGACAAGGCGGGCTCGATCCTGAACCTGCTGCGCTGGGTGACGCCGCGCACGATCAAGGAGACCTTCGTGCCGCCCACCGACTGGCGCTATCCGTTCCTCGCCGAGAGCTGAGCGCTGCATCCCCGG
>CAZUNW010000076.1:0-2524 GCA_964621425.1 uncultured Chryseobacterium sp.
TGGACCTTCGTGCGGGTCGCCGTGGACATGATGGAACGCGTTTGTTCGGCGGCAAAGGTAGCCCCGGCGCCGGCCGCGTTCAGTATTTCGGTCGGCCCTCCTTCGGGGGCGCGTTCCACGGGCGGCTCATGTCCAGGTCGCGCGCGTCCACATCCCGCTGGAATGTCCACGCGCCCTTTTCCCACAGGTAGGCATCGTAGCTCAGGTCGGGGCCCAGGAAGGCTGGGTCGCCCGCCAGATCGGGCCGCGTGGGGCTCAGGTGGTCGAATACGATGCGCCCGCCGCGCGGGTCCTTCTTGAGGCTCATGGTGGCCTGCGCCGCATAGGCGAACACCTGCCGGTGCTGGCGGATGCGGCGACCCGGGCGCACCCCGTCCGCCGACGCAGGCCGGTCGAACAACGGCGCCCCGAAACGGGGCCGCGCTCCCTTGAAGGTGAGCACCTCGATCACCTTGCGTGTCTCCACGCGGCTGTGGCCCTTCCAACCCAGCAGGGTGTACCACGTGCGCCCCCCCTGCTTCACCGGCACCACATCGTAATAGAGTGCGCCGTACCAGTTGTCTACACTCAGCTCTGCGGTGCTGGGAGAGGCGATGCGCGCCGTGGCGTCCACCAGCTCATGCACCACGCCGCCCCGCTTGTCACGCACCAGCAGCAGGCCCTCGAAGCGGTGGCCGCCGTCGGGGCGCGCCAGGTTCCAGGTGAACAGCCGGAACCTGTCGTCCGGCGCATCCACCGTGGTGAGGGGGATGCCTGCGAAGGTGCGGTCGAATGCGTCGGGGGCCTCCAATGCGGACCGGAGCAGTGACCTTACATGCGCGTTCAGGCTGTCCTGCACGGCCTCGTCACGGCTGCCGCCCAAGGCCTTCAGCGTGGCGCTGAGCGTGGCGGCCCATTCGGCCCCGGCCACCTGGGCAGAGGCGGGCAGGCAGCCAAGCAGCCAAATGCCTGCAAGCAGGCGGCGGAGCGGGCCCATCAGGTGGAGAACGCGCGGCGTGCGCACCCGCGTGTGTTGGTCACAGGTGCATGAAGGCCTTCTTCGCCAGCAGCTGCTCCTTGGTCTCCCGGTGGTCGGGGTCGTCCACGCAGCAGTCCACAGGGCACACGGCGGCGCACTGGGGCTCGTCGTGGAACCCCTGGCACTCGGTGCACTTGTCGGTCACGATGTAGTACACGTCCATGGCTTTGGGCGTGTTGCCCGCATCCGCGTCGTAGCTGTTGCCCATGGGCGTGGTTTGTGCCCCGTGAAGGCTGGTGCCGTCGCTGAGGCGCCACTCCGCGCCGCCCTCGTAGATGGCGTTGTTGGGGCATTCCGGTTCGCATGCACCGCAGTTGATGCATTCGTCGGTGATCATGATGGCCATGGCGGGAGGCTACTTTTGCGCCGCAAATATAGCCGGTGGAGCAGGGAACGACAGGAGGGGGGCAGGCCGCAGCGGCGGATCTGGAGCGTCGCGTGGCCGCGTGGGCGCAGGTGGGGCGCGTGTTCGCAGCGCTGGCCGAGGATGCCCCGTGGCCCGGACACGCCTGCGGACTGAATGCCTCCGAGTACGATGCCCTGGATCAGGTGTTTGCGCGCGCGCACCTGCTCAACGGGTGGTTCACCCCCGGAGAGGTGCGGCATGCTGCCGGAGGGCTGGCCCACCTGTTGGAACGGTCCGCGCTGGACCGCTGGCTCGCCGCCTATCCCATGCTTGACCAGGACCGGGAGTCCCGCACGGTGGGCCTCATCCTGGCCGGCAACGTGCCTTTCGTGGGCGTGCACGACCTTTTATGCGTCACCCTCGCCGGCCACCGCGCACGGGTAAAGGTGAGCGGGCAGGATGCGGGGCTGACCCGCGCCACGGCGGACATCCTGCTGGTGCTCTGCCCCGAGCTGGCGGGCCACATCACCTTCGCCGCCGACCGCCTGGGCCCGGTGGACGCGGTGATCGCCACCGGCAGCACCAACACGGCCCGCTACTTCGAGCATTACTTCGGACACCTGCCACGCATTGTACGCAAGGGCAGGGTGAGCGTGGCGGTGCTTGACGGCACGGAGACCGAGGCCGAACTGGACGCCTTGGGCGAGGATGTCTTCCGCTACTTCGGCCTGGGCTGCCGCAACGTGAGCAAGGTGTTCGTACCCGATGCGTTCGACACTGACCGGTTGTTCAAGGCCTTCTACCGGTGGCAGGACATCGCCCGGCACGCCAAGTACGCCAACAACCTGGAATACCACCGGGCGCTCTGGCTGCTGGACCGCGAGCCATTCCTGGAGAACGGGTTCCTGTTGCTCCGGGAAACCACCGCCCTGGCCAGCCCGGTGGCCGTACTGCACGTGGGGCGCTACGCGGACCGCGCCTCGCTGGATGCGCACATGGACGCCCTGCGCGACCAGGTGCAATGCGTGGTGGGCCATGGCCATGTGCCCTTCGGTCAGGCCCAGCGCCCGGGTCCTGCGGATTACGCGGACGGGGTGGATACGCTTGGCTTCCTGACGGGGGTGTAGGTGTGCGAAAAAGGCCCGCTTCGGGCGGGCCTT
>CAZUNW010000076.1:2534-3298 GCA_964621425.1 uncultured Chryseobacterium sp.
GGGAGTCGAACCCTCGACCTCGTCATTGCGAACGACGCGCTCTGGCCAGCTGAGCTACAGCCCCGGGGTGCGGCGAAGATCGCAGATCTTTCGATCCCCGCGCTTTCGCCAGACCCGGTCGGGTACCTTTGGTGCCATGCTGCGCCACCTTGCCCGCCTGCTCGCCCTCGGCCTTCCCGTCCTGGCCATCGCACAACCGCCCACCGGCTATTACGATGCGGCGCAGGGGCTCAGCGGTCCCGCCCTGCGTGCCGCCCTGGCCGGCATCATCGATGGCCAGACCGTACTCGCCAACGCAGCGCTGTGGGGCGCCTTCGCCAGCACCGATGACCGCCCCGATGGCTTCGTGTGGGACATTTACAGCGATGTGCCCGGTGGTACGCCCCCATACCTCTACGCTTTCGTGGCCGACCAGTGCGGCACCTACAACAGCGAGGGCGACTGCTTCAACCGCGAGCACACCCTGCCCCAGAGCTGGTTCGGGGGCGCGCCACCCATGGATACCGACCTGCATCACCTTATGCCCGCGGACGGCTGGGTGAACCAGCAGCGCGGCAACCTGCCCTACGGCGAAGTGGGTCCCGCGGACTACACCTCGCAGAACGGCACCCGCGTAGGCACCAGCACCTGGCCCGGTTACAGCGGCACCGTGTGCGAACCCATCGACGCGTACAAGGGCGACCTGGCCCGCATCTATTTCTACATGATGACGCGGTATACCGGGCTGGTAAGCGGATGGAGCTCGCCCATGCTGCAGGGTGACG
>CAZUNW010000076.1:3308-10564 GCA_964621425.1 uncultured Chryseobacterium sp.
ATCCGGTGAGCGCCAAGGAGGTGGACCGCAACAACGCCGTTCACGCCCTGCAGGGCAACCGGAACCCGTTCGTTGATCAGCCCTCCTGGGTGTCCGCCATCTGGGGTCCCACCGCCGCTGCGAATGATGCGGGTGAGTTGCTGTTGTTCACTGTGCGCCAGGTGGATGGCCTGCTTCACCTGGAGCGCTCTCTGATCGAACCGTGGCAGGTGGCGGTGCTCGATCCCGCGGGGCGCCAGCTGGTGCGGCGCACCTGGTCCGGAACGGACCTGCACCTTGCCTTTCCTGGCACCGGGCCCTGCCTCGTGGAGGTGCGCTCCGCCCGCGGGCGTTCCGTTCGCCGGCTGATGCCCTAATCCCGCGGCCGCCGGGGGCGCGGGGCACCCGTGGGCCGTGCTTTACGCGGGACGGATCCGCCGGGCCGCGGCTTCACCTTGGCGTGCTGGCGCAGCAGCAGGGTGACCTCCTTTTCCGACAGGTGTCGCCAATGGCTGCGCGGCAGGTCCTTCTTTGTCAGGCCCGCGAACATCACGCGGTCCAGCTTAACCACCTCGTAGCCCAAGGCCTCGAACATGCGGCGCACCACGCGGTTGCGTCCCATGTGCAGCTTGAGCCCCACCTCGCGCTTGCCACTGTCGTCCACGAAACTGGCCTCCGCGGCATGCGCGGGCCCATCGTCCAGGTGCACGCCGGATACCAGCTGCTCCAGGTCCGCCTTGGTCATGGCCTTGTCCAGCGTGGCGTGGTAGATCTTCTCAGCGCCGTGGCTGGGGTGGGTGAGGCGCTTGGCCAGCTCCCCGTCGTTGGTGAGCAGCAGTACGCCGGTGGTATTGCGGTCCAGGCGGCCCACGGGGTAAAGGCGCTCAGTACAGGCGGCGGCCACCAGGTTCATCACGGTGCGCCGCTCCTGCGGGTCGTCCGTGGTGGTGATGAAGTCCTTGGGTTTGTTGAGCAGCACGTAACGCTTCTGTTCCATGCTGAGGCGCTGCCCACCGAAGTGCACGGTATCGTCCGGCCGGACTTTTGTGCCCAGTTCGGTCACCACCTTGCCGTTCACGGTCACCGCACCGCTTTGGATCAGCGCATCGGCCTCACGGCGGCTGCCTACACCGGCCTGGGCCAGGTAACGGTTCAGGCGCACCAGGCCTGCGTTCGCAGGGTTGGGCAGGGCGAACCGGTTGCTGCGCTCCCCCTTGCGGAAGGGCTTGCGCACATCGGGGTCTCCCGCGCTGACACGGTTCACGGGTGGGCGCTGTGGCCGGTCCGGACGATCATTGCGGCCGGCGCCGCTGCGTGGCGGCCGCCCCTCGCGGCGTGGCCCATCACCGCGGCCCTCCTCCCGGTCGCGCCAGGGGGCTGGACGGCCACCGGGCCTCCGTTCCGTGCGGGGGCCTTCCTCGCGCCATGGCCTTGGGCCGCGGTCGTCGCGCGGGCGTCCGCCCGGACGGTCGCCGGGGCGTGCATCGCCGCGCCGTTCCTCCCGCTCAGAGCGCTCTTCACCACGTCGACCGGCTCCGCGGTAAGGTGGACGCGCGTCGTCGCGGCGTTGTTGCGGCCGGTCCCCGCGCCAGGGGCGTTGTCCGCGCTCCTCGCGCGCTCCGCCACCGCTGCGCCGCGGGCCCTCATTGCGGCCATCCTCACTTCCCGGCCGGGCGCGGCGTTCGTCGGACGGTCGTTCCCCGCGACCGGGGCCACTGCGCGACGCACCCGGACGCCCTTCGTCACGGCGGTCTCCGCCGCGGCGTTCGGGCCGGTCACCGCTGCTGCGGTCCTTGCGGGGGGCGGGTCGGTCGTCGGGGCGCCCGCGGCGCGGGCCCTTAGTCGGTCTCTTCATCGGGGGTTGGGTAGAAGGCGTCCTCCAGGTGTTCGATGCGGGGCACGGTATCGTGCAGCCACACCGAAATGATGTCGAACCGCACGGTCACCTCCTCGCCGAGGGCGTCAAGATAGGCTTCCGCTGCGCGGTAGAGCCTTCGCTGCTTCGCAGGACCCACCGAATCGGCGGGTCCATCGAACCGGTCGCTGCGGCGAGTCTTCACTTCCACCACCACCAGTACATCACCCAGGCGGGCCACGATGTCCACCTCGATGCGCCCATGCCGCCAGTTGCGTGCCTCGATGTGGTAGCCGCGCTCCAGCAGCCATTGGCATGCGGCTTGCTCCCCCTGCCGGCCGGTGCGCTGTGGCGTGCTCATCAATAACCGCGTGCTGTGCGTAACATCGTCCTTCACCGGCCGTTCAACGGCTAAACATCGGCGATCTTCGCTTCATCCCCGACGCGCTTCCCATGAACACCCTCCTCCGCCCCGTCACCCTCCTGGCATTGGCCTGCGCGCCTGTACTTGCCATGGCCCAGGCATTCGAAGGAGTCATCGAGTTCACCAAGACCACCGGACCGGTGGTCACCGCCTACAAGTACTTCGTGAAGGGTGAGCACGTGCGCATCGAGGAGATCGACGCGCGGGGAGAGGTACAGGGCATCATGCTGGTGGACAACCGGGACAAGAGCATCGTGGCCCTCAGCCTGGAACGCAAGTTGTATATGGATGTTCCCAACATGCGCCTCCCCAAGGATGTGGAGACCACCCTGGAGAAGACCGGGGAGATGCGCACCATGGCCGGCTACAAGAGTGAGAAGTGGGTGGTGAAGGGGCCCAAGGAGGACCGTACCATCACCTACTGGGTGGCCGCCGATGAGTTCAGCTTCTTCGTGCCCATGCTGGAGACGCTCAACCGAAAGGAGGAAACGGCGCTGTTCTTCCTGGACATGCCCGGCAACAAGGGCCTTTTCCCCATGCTTGCCGTGGAGCAGAAGATGGATGGTGCCGAAGTGAGCCGCCTGGAGGTGACCAAGGTGATAAAGGGCGTGCAGAAGCCTGCGCTTTTCGAGATCCCGGCCGGCTTCAACAAGTTCGAGCGGAACTGATCGGCAACGCGCCAGCACCGCAGATCCGCACCCATGGTAGTTCGCCCACCGGGTCGACCTGCGTGTTCCAGGGGGGCAGTACCGATCAGCTGTACCGGTCGAGGTACGCAATGGACGCACCCTCAGCAGTAACGCTGAGCTTCGCCTTTTGGCCGAAGATGAGCGCGCGGTTGTCGTCAATGTGGCCGGCGGGAAAGCCGAAGCAAACGGGGTAGCCGGTGTCGCCAAGCGCATCGGCGATGATCCGTTCGGCAGTGCTCCCGAAGGGGTCGTCCGGGTTCTTGTCGCGCATGTCGCTCATGCCGCCCACGA
This sequence comes from uncultured Chryseobacterium sp., assembly GCA_964621425.1. Taxonomy (GTDB): domain Bacteria; phylum Bacteroidota; class Bacteroidia; order Flavobacteriales_F; family PHOS-HE28; genus PHOS-HE28. The sequence continues at coordinate 6,547 of CAZUNW010000076.1, forward strand.
TCAGCCCGGCCAGGTCCTTGAACCAGCCCGCCAGCCGCAGGTTCTGCACCATGCGGTCCACGTGGTACAGCAGTTCGTCCAGGTCCTCGATGAACAGGATCTTGCCGCGTGGATCGATGTCGAAGGGCGTGCCGCGCAGGGCGTAGAGCAGGGAGAGGTTGCCGCCGATGAGGAGGCCTTCGCACTCGCCGACGCGGGCTGCGGACCATGAGCCTTGGGCCTCCACATGGAACGCCCCCCCGAACAGCGCGGCCCGAAGCGTCTCCCGCGTGCCATCCGTTTTCGCCCCGATGTTGAAGGGCATCTGCGCGTGCAGGCTGGCGATACCGATGTTGTGCAGCGCGTTGTGCAGCACGGTGATGTCGCTGAATCCCACGATCCACTTGGGGTCGCGGCGCAGCGCGGACAGGTCCAGGTGATCGAGCAGGTGCACGGTGCCGTAGCCGCCACGGGCGCACCAGATCGCTCGGACGGAGGGGTCATCGAGGGCTGTTTGGAGGTCGGCAGCGCGCTCCTCGGCAGTACCCGCCTGCTGGAAGTGCTTGCGGCCGATGCCGGCGCCCAGCTTCACCCGCAGGCCCCGGCTTTCGGCCAAGGCAATGCCATCACGCAGCTCCTCCACCGTGATGGCGCGGGCCGTGGGCACGATGGCGATGGTGTCGCCGGGGTGGAGGGCGGGTGGGAGGATCATCCGGCCTTGCGCTGCTGCTCGACCGACCCCAGAAAGAGCGTATCGGGGCACAGGTCCGCGCCGTTGGCCCAGGTGACAGTGCCCAAGGCGGCGACCGCCGTGTTGAACAGCGCAGGGTCCCGAAGCTCGGTGAAGATGCCGATACCGAGGTAGGGCGTCATATCGAACAACCGCACCTGCCCGTCGGTGAAATACAGTTCCAGCCGATGCTTGGCGAGGGGGATCACCTTGTCCACGCGCGGGTTCATGGTGTTCACTTCAAGGGTTCGATCGGGAATACACGCTGGCCGGTCACGGCAAGCTGCCAGTTGGCCATCAGCTCGTCCTGGTGCAGTTCGATCCAGGCTTCGACGAGCTTGACCTTGCCCTTCGGCAGCTCTCCACCAAGCAACAGCCCGTCCGGCAGACGGAAAACGGCCTCCGCTTCCCCATACCTCACGTGGATGTGTGGGAAGTGGTGCTGCTTCGTATCCAAGTAGTACATGGCCACGATAAGGCCGTAGAACATGGAGATGACCGGCATCATCGCAAAGATAACCTGCGGCCCCCGCTGGACATTCAGTCCCGGACGGCGGACCGCAGCTCTTCCACCCAGATGGCGCGGGCCGTGGGCACGATGGCGATGGTATCGCCGGGGCGCAGGGGACGCGGGATGAGCATTTCGACGTTGGACATCTCACTGAACGCACTCGATGCGATCATGATGCACCGCTACGAGTTTGTTAGCCTGGCTCAGCTCCAGGACCGATGCCCATCGCTCTGTGATGGCGGTATGGAATGCCCGCATACTCATGTTGCCGAGCCTGATGTGGATGACGCGAGGTGGTGGTTCGGACAACAGGATGCGGCTGGAGAAGTCGCTGTCCTTGGTGACAATGGTCAATGAATGCGCTTTGGCGAACTTCCAGATATCGTGGTCCGGAAGCGCGGGGTCAAGGTCTTGCTGAAAGAGGTATTGCGGTGAATTCCAGATGGCGAACCGGCGAGGAAGGTTCACATCGATCAGGAAAGAGGACACTTCAGGCAGCATCGGCCCTCAGCGTGAACCGGTTCCCTGCCATGGCCAGGGCGAATTGTTTGCAAGCGTCCAGGTCGGCCTGCTCCAAGGCGGGATATTGTTCCAGGATCTCCTCGTTCGGGGTGCCGGCCATGATGAACTCCAACACCGTTTGCACGGTGATACGCATCCCGCGGATGATCGGCTTGCCATTGCAAATGGCGTCGTCAACGGTGATCCGCTTCAGCAGCTCTGTGGAGTTCTCCATGGACCAAAGTTAGCGCCATGTCCGTGCAGTAGCAATGCGCTTCTATGTGGATCGAACCCTGCTGGAAGTGCTTGCGGCCGATGCCGGCGCCCAGCTTCACCCGCAGGCCCCAGCTCTCGGCGAGTGCGATGCCGTCGCGCAGCTCATCCACCGAGATGGCGCGGGCCAAGGCACCTATGCTATTATGCCTGGAATGGGACACTTATCCGCACGGTGCGCAATCCCTCCCGATCAAAGAGTCAAGTGGTGAATAGTGCCTTGCCGGAGGTCGAAGCGTCAATCCCTAACGCACCGCACCGATAAACCGAACTTCTTGAGTTGGGGACCCCGTTCGACTATCGCATTGTCTACGCGCAGTGTACGACCCCAAGCTCGCAACTGGTCAATCTCCGAGGTGCTCCACCAGAAACCAAGGTCGCCAAGGAGGTTGAAGTAGCCGCCATCGAAGTCGCGGTAGCCGCCCGGAAGGCCTGAGAAACCACTCTCGTTGGTGGCACCTGCGTTTGGCGAGTTCCAGTACTGCGTGCCGGTGCTTTTCATCTTGCCCCCTGCCACGCTCTCGCCACCGAGGTAGTCGGTCAACACCGTCCACTCTGAATCCGTAGGCATATGCCAGCCCGTAGGGCACACCTTGCGCGGGTCGGCCACCGCATACCAGTTGTACAGTTTGCCGTAGGGGTTCTGGAAACTGGTGTTGTTCTGGTAATGCGCCCACGCGCCGATGGTCAGCCCACTCCACTCATTGCCGGCTGTTATGTTTGGGATCGGGTCGCCGTTGGCGTAGGTGGTGGTTCGCAGGTTCTCGGCCATCCACTCCTGCCCATTACCCAGCACCACCGTGGCATAGGTGTAGCCCCCGAAGGTGACCCCCGCACCGGGGTTGCTCACAATACCAGCTGCATCTACCGTCCGGCTAAGGGTACAATTCTGTCCGCCTATGTTCAGCGCAAAACTTGCGGTACCTGCCGCGCTGGGCGTTCCTGTAATGGTATAGATGAGGCTGCCGCTACCACTGGCAAAGTTCCCTGCTTGCAGTGTGGCCGTAAGGCCTGTCACACCCGTTGATGTAACGGTTTGCCCATTGTGGGTGCCACCATTACCGTCTGTGTAAGGTACGCTGCTGCTCACCCCGCTGGCAGCAGTGCCTGCTGTGAGCGTGCCGTTGTTGGTGGCATTGTTGCATACTAAGGAGATGTCAGGGTCCCTGAGACACCGCACCGACAACCCATCTCTCTTGTTGCTGGCGACCCGGTAGATGTCCGCATTGGCGTAGTCCAGGATGCGGCTCCAAGCGCCCTCCGCACCACTCTCCGAGGCACTCCACCAGAAACCATAGTTATCAAGGTAGAAGAAGTAGGAGACATCGTCGACGACGCGGTAGCCGCCCGGAAGGCCTGAGAAACCGCTTTCGTTGGTTGCGCCGGTATTGGGTGACAGCCAGTACTGCGTGCCGGTGCTTTTCATTTTGCCGCCAGCTGTCCCGCTTTGACTTCCAACATCTGCAGGATTAAAAGAAGGGTCCAAGTAGCCGACTAAAGTGTTCCACTCCGCATCCGTGGGCACATGCCAGTTGGTAGGGCACACGTTTCGCGGGTCCGCCACCGCATACCAGTTGTACAGCTTGCCGTAGGGGTTCTCGTAGCTACTATTGTTGTCGAAATGCGCCCACGCGCCGGTGGTCAGCTGCGTCCAGGCAGTATTATCCGTTACGTTCGGGATGGAGTCGCCGTTGGCGTAAGTGGTGCTCCGTAAGTTTTGCGCCATCCATACCTGGTCTCCGATCTGAATGGTACGGTAGCTATTCCCATCCTGATCTGTTACGGTCCCGTAAGTGAGGTCAGGATTCAGGTAAGGAGGAAGGACAGTGCCGCCCCCACCTCCACCACCGCCGGGTGGGGGTGTTGTGGGTGGTGCTTCCTCCTTCTTGCAGGATGGCATGAACAGAAGCGCCACTAATACAGCTGCGGCTTGAGCGGTTGAAAGATTGATGCGCATGATTAGGTGACTGCTGCTATTGCAGCTTTCGATCGTGTGGGTTGTTTTAATCCTACTCAGTATCAGT
>CAZUNW010000077.1:0-824 GCA_964621425.1 uncultured Chryseobacterium sp.
ACCGGCTTCCAGGTGGAGCACCATGCGTTGCATCTTTACGGCCTCTGCCGAAACTGCCGTCCCAAGCCCGAAATGCCATGAGCGACCGTCCCACCTTCGACCTGCACATCACCCCCACGGCCACCTGCCCGGTTTTCAAGCTGCAGGGACGATTGATGGACCAGCAGCAGGCGGACCGCCTGTTATCCTCGCTTGACGAGGGCCTGGCCGGGGGCCAGAACAACGTGGTGCTCGACCTGAGCGAGCTCCAGTACATGAACAGCACCGGCCTTAACATCCTCATCAACGTCCTCACCCGCACCCGCAACGCCGGTGGTGACGCCATCATCGCCGGTCTATCCCCCAGCGTGCGACAGCTCTTCGTGGTCACCAAGCTTGATTCGGTGTTCACCATCACCGCGGGCATCGACGAGGCCCTGGCCAAGCTGAAGGCCTGATGAGCGCCCGGATGGATGTCCTCCTCGGCGCCCAATGGGGTGATGAGGGCAAGGGCAAGGTGGTCGATGTGGTGGCACCGCGCTACCGTGTTGTGGCGCGCTTCCAGGGCGGACCGAACGCCGGCCACACGCTCTGGATCGACGGCCGCAAGCATGTGCTGCACACCCTGCCCAGCGGGGTCTTCCACGAGGGCGTGATGAACCTGGTGGGCAACGGGGTGGTGATCGACCCCGTGATCTTCCTGAAGGAGCTCGAGGGCATCGCCGCCACCGGTATCGACCTGCGCGACCGGCTGGCCATCTCCCGGCGCGCCCACCTCATCCTGCCCACCCACCGCGCGCTCGATGCAGCCAGCGAGGCCGAAAAGGGCAAGGAACGCATCGGCA
>CAZUNW010000077.1:834-10495 GCA_964621425.1 uncultured Chryseobacterium sp.
AGACCGGCCGCAACGGGCTCCGTGTGGGCGACCTGGAGCGGCCTGACATGCTGGAACGCTACCGGGCCCTTGTGCGCAAGCACGAGCGGCTCCTTGGGCTCTACGGCGCCGCCGGACCCGACAGCGGGACCGAGGAGGCGTGGATGGCCGCTGTGGAGCGCCTGCGCGGCATGCAGCTCGTGGACAGCGAGCATTTCCTGGACCAGGCCTTCCGCGACGGACGGGACGTGCTGGCCGAAGGCGCCCAAGGGACCCTGCTGGACATCGACTTCGGCACCTACCCCTTCGTCACCAGCAGCAGCACCATCTGCGCCGGGGCCTGCGCCGGTCTGGGCGTGCCTCCGGCACGCATCGGCCGTGTGATCGGCATCTTCAAAGCCTACTGCACCCGCGTGGGCAGCGGTCCCTTCCCCACCGAGCTCACCGACGACACCGGCGAACGCATCCGCCAGGCAGGCAACGAGTTCGGCAGCACCACCGGCCGGCCACGCCGCTGCGGCTGGCTCGACCTGCCGGCCCTGCGTTACGCCGTGATGATCAATGGCATCAGTGAACTGGCCATGATGAAGGCCGACGTGCTGGGTGGCATGGACCAGGTGCGCATATGCACGCACTACCGGGTGAACGGCACCCTCTCGGACCGCATGCCCTACGACGTGCAGCACGTCGAGCCGTTCTACAGCGACCACGAGGGCTGGGGCCCGCTGGGCATGGACATCCCCGAGGCGCTGGAACGCTACATCCGCCGGATCGAACAGGCCGTGCAGGTGCCCGTGCGCCTGGTATCCACCGGTCCCGACCGCCGCCAGACCATCGAACGGCCCACCGCTGTGGCGGTGCTCTAAGCAACATGGCACCACCGCGGAAGGCTACAGCCCCACGCGCAATGCCACCGCTTCCCGCGGAGTTCCGCCTGCGCATGCAGGGTCGTCTCGGCGCCGAGGCGTCCGCCCTGATGGCCGCCCTGGAAGGCACGCCCCCCACGAGCATCCGCATCAACCCCCGCAAACCGGGCGGTCCCACGGGCCGGCCCGTGCCCTGGTGTACCACTGGCAGATACCTCGACCAACGTCCGCTGTTCACCCTGGACCCGCTGCTGCATGCCGGCGCCTACTACGTGCAGGAGGCCGGGAGCATGCTGCTGGAGCGGGCCATCGCCGCGGCCGGACTGCTGGGTACCGATGCCCTTGCGCTTGACCTGTGCGCAGCACCGGGCGGCAAATCAACCCACCTGCTTTCCATGCTGGGGCCGGGGGCGGTGGTCATCTGCAACGAGGTGGACGCCCGGCGCCATGCAGTGCTGCAGGAGAACCTCTGGAAATGGGGCTCGCCCAACGCATGCATCACACGACTGTCCGCGGACCACTTCGAGGGGCACGCGTTCGACCTCGTGGTGCTGGACGCACCCTGTTCCGGGGAGGGCCTGATGCGGCGCGAACCTGCGGCGCGAACCCAATGGAGCACCGGGCTCGTACAGCGATGCAGCGCCCTTCAAGGCAACTTGCTCGAACAAGCGTGGCAGGCCCTCAGGCCCGGCGGCGTGCTGGTATACAGCACCTGCACCTGGGCCGACGAGGAGGATGAGGCGCGCATCGCACGCTTCCTGGACCAGCACGTGGCCGAGCCGCTGCACATCGAGCCCCTGGATGAAGGACCGTTACGGGGTGCCAACGGCATCACCTGCATGCCCCACCGCTGCGCCAGCGAAGGCTTCTTCATCGCCGCCCTGCGCAAGCCCGGCGACCACCGGCCGGGCTCGGCAGCAGGGGCCTGCCGCGCCGAAGGGCACCGGCTGCGGCCACCCGGCTGGGACTCCATGCCTCCCGCGCTGCGGACGCTGGTGGACGCGCAGGAAGGAGCCCCCCTCCTGTGGTCCGCCGGGGTGGCGGGCCCGCTGCCCCACCCTGCCGCCGCCTGCTGCCCGGAGGCGTGGCCGTTGCTGGCCGGGCAGGTCCCCTTCACGATGCTCGACGTGGACCGGCCCGGTGCACTGGCCTTCCTGCGTGGCGAGGCCTTGCCCGCCCAGGGAGCGACCGGCCATGCCCTTATACGTCATGCGGGGCACGGACTCGGCTGGGCCAAGGGCGCGGGCAACCGCTGGAACAACCGCCACCCGGCCGGTTGGCGCATCCGCACCCGCCGGACAGCGGATTAACTTGCCACGGCAAGGCCATGCTGGACCTGATCCTGGAGCGCTTCGACCGGCACAAGTACGGCATCATCGGCACCCTTGTGCTGCACACCGCCATGGTGTTCGTGATGGCCATCTCCAGGCTGCACCCTCCGCCGGACGACGAGCACCGCAATGAAATGCGCGTGGACGTGATGGACGCCATGCAGGCGGAGGCCCTGCTCCGATCGATCGAGACCGGTGCGCCGCTGCAACCAATGAACGTCACCAACGCGGTCAGCGACATCAACGCGAAGCTGCAGGCCGCACAAGCCATCCCCTCCGTGGGAGCGCGTGCCACCGAGCGCATGGAGAACGACCTGCGCGCCTTGGAGCAGAGCGAGTTCGAACGGCTGGCCGAGGAGCGCCGGGCGGCAGGCAGGGAGGTGGTGGTGCCCGACCTGGACCCCAGCCAATGGGACAAGCAGCGCTACCTCCCCAAGGAACAACCACCCACCCGGGTTGAAGGTCCCGCCACCGTGAGCTATGACCTCAAGGGGCGGCGCCCCGAGGTGCTGGATGTGCCCGCTTACCTGTGCACGGGGAGCGGTCGCGTGGTGGTGCGCATATCCGTGGACCGCTCGGGCGTGGTGCGCAATACATCCGTGGTGAAGGAGGCCACCACCGTGGGCGAAAGCTGCATGCTGGACTACGCGTTGGACTATGCGGGCAAGGCCCGATTCGACGGCTCCACAAGTGCGCCCGCGGAACAGACCGGCACCATCACCTTCCTGTTCCTGCCCCAGTAAGGCGTGTACGGTCCGCCGACGGACAACACTGATCACGCCCGTGCAGGTAACCGCCGGTGCCTGACCACCGTATGACCCTGTGGACGCGCCGAGCTACGGCGCCTAACGCATCATGCGCAGCCAGAAAGCCCTCATCGACTACTACCGCGAGATCCTGGACAAGATCAGCCTGGCCGATGCCGGGGTGTTCCGAAAGGAGTTGCGCAAGGCCTTCCGCCAGTTGCTCCCGGAGGAGCGCGAACAGCTCAAGCACTGGTTCCGCACTGCGTGCGTGTGCAAGGTGCCCGAGATGGAGCGCGTGCCCGTGCGCCGCGACCGCTGAGGTTCAGTTGAAGGAGCGGCAGTTCCACGCCTCCCGGCTGAAGCGCCCGAGGAAGGCGAACCAGCCGTAGGTGGTGAAGGCGGCCACTACAGCCGTGGTCCAGAGTGCGAACAGGAACCGGTGGGCACCCCACCAACCCGCATCCGCATCGCGCGCGATGAGCCCGGTGGGAATGACCAGGGTGATCACCAACGCCAGCGTGGCCACCGCGACCACCAGGTGGGCCGGTGTCCGCAGGGGCCAGAACAGCATGGCGCGTTGCGGGGACAGATCGGCGCCCCATCGGTGCACCAGGAAATACCGGTCACGTCCCACCCGCACGAAAAGCAGCGGATCGCCATCGGCATCGCCGAACCTGAATCGCCTAGCGGGAGCCATCACATGGAAGGATGAGAGCTCCTCGCCGGCGCGGAGCTCGAGGGCTCTGGCCGCTGCCACGGCCTGGGGCGGCACCGCCCCCTGGAAGGCCCCGGAGGGCAGGAACCGCAACCGATACCGCACGCAGAGGTCCCGTATCACGGACGTTGTGAAGACGCGCTCACGGGGCAGGCCGCTCACCGCGTGGATGGCCATGCTGTCCGCCGTTCGGATGGTCCTTGCGAGCCGCGCATCCTCGGCATGCTCCTGTTCCAGCCACGCGTTCACCTGTTCCAGCGCCGCTTCCTGGCCCAGCAGGATGCGCTCCAGCCGATCATGGTCCTCCTGGAGGTCCATCGCCGTTCACTTTACCGACGAACGCATGCCGATGTGGGACGGTTCACTCCAGGGAAGCCCCTTCTGCAATGGCCGCATTCCGCACATGCTCAGGCGCATCGATGGCGAGGCTGGAGATCACCTGGCGATCGGGCGGATGGAGCTTGCAGGAGGCCTGGACCGTGCCGGGCGCATTGTAGGTGCCGCCCTTTTCCACAACGGCGAACCACACGCCATCGTGCGGCAGAACGAAGTGGACCGGGGAGCTGTCGAACATGCCACCGTAAAAGGAGAAGGTCCGGCCGTTCCGGTAGCGCTTGTACTCGCTGGCGGTCATGACGCGCACCTTGGTGGGCCGGTCGATCTCCACCTCAAGGATGTCCTTTTTCTTGCCTTGGAACTGCTTGTACAGGTAGTGCATGGAATGCGGTTCAGCGCCGTAAATATAACAGCGGCGGGACTGGTCAGAGCTTGATGCTCAGGACGGGGATCGATGTGTGGTTGACAATGTCCTCGGTGATGCTCCCGTTCACCACATGGAAGAAGCCGGTGCGGCCGTGGGTGGCCATGGCAATGAGGTCCGCGTCGATGCCCCTGGCGAAGTTCAGGATGCCCTCCTCGATGCTGAGGTCGTTGTAGATCGTGACGGTGTACCGGTCCAGCTCGTGGCGCTGGAGGAACGCATCGATGGCCCTGCCGGTGTCCTCGCTCCGCTCGAAGGTCTTCGGGGTGTTGATCTTGACGAGGTGGATGCGCGGTCCGAACAACCGCAGCAGGGGAAGGAAGGCCTCGAACTTGGCGCCATCCTCCGGGGTGAAGGTGCTCGCATAGACCACATCGCTCAATGAAAGGTCCTCGATGGCATGCTTGATCACCAGCACCGGCATGGGTGCGATGCGAACAATACGCTGGGTGGTGGAGCCCACCAGGCCGCGGATGCCACGTGCGCCGTGGGAGCCCATCACCACCAGGTCGACCTGTGCAAGGCGCTCGTTCCTGAACATGTCGGTGACCGCCATCTGGCGCAGCATGAACTTCCTGAGCTCGATGCCCGCGAGGAACGGCAGCTCCGGCACCCGGTCCAGCCTAACCTCGATGCTCTCCCGCAGACGCTGGTTCACGGTGTGGAAGTCGGTCATCTGCTCGTACACGTGGACGATGTCAATGCAGGCCCCGGAAAGGCGCGCGAGCTTCGCCGCCACACGCAGCGCATCCGTTGCGCATTCCGAGAAGTCGTACGGCACCAGGATGGTCTTCATGGTCGTGGGATGGCGGTGATGTGGAAAAGATAACTCCCGGACCACGACCACCAGGTGATGGACGTCAGCCAGCGACCGGGGTTAATTTCGCGTCACCATGGAGCGCTTCGAGCTGGATGCCACTGCCAAGACCCCCCGCGTGGTGCTCGACCCTGCAATGGGCCGCATCGAACTGAGCGGGTCCTGCATCCACGAGAATGCTGACCGGTTCTTCCGGCCGCTGTTCGAACGCGTGCAGGCTTACCTGGATAGGCCACAGCCGCGCACCACGGTCCGCATCGACCTCGAATACTTCAACTCCAGTTCCGCCAAATACCTGTTGGACCTGCTGCGCATCGTGGATGACGGGCATGCTGCCGGCAGGACGATGGCCCACGTGGAATGGGGGCACCGGGCGGACGACCTGGACATGCGCGAGGCGGGCGAGGATTTCCAGGGGCTCCTGGACATGCCCGTGCAGCTCATCGAGCGGCACTGATGCGCATCAGCGACCGCCGAAGCGGTCGTTCCAAGCCCGGGTGTCGATGGGAAGACCGTCACGAAAATGGAAGGTGGCGCCCCAGGGATGGGTGACCTTGCGGTACACGTGGACCTCGCCTGCCGCAGTAACCGTGCGTTGGACGACCGAAGCGTTGCCTTCCTTGAAGCGCTCCTCCACGAATTCCAGCGGGGCGTCCTCAACGGCGCGACCGTCAGGGGGCAGGGACAGCCCGGCCGGGGCGGGCTCCGGGAAGGCGGTGGACTGGGTAGTGGGGGCCGCCTGAGCGGGCACGGGCGTCGCTGCGGTGGATGCCAACGCAGCGCTGTCAGGTCGGGCGGCATCGCGCCGGGCGATGAGCGCGCGCAGGTCGTCGATCTTCACCGGCGGATACACGTTGAGGGGGCGCAGGATGCGGGCCCGCTCGTAACCCGCCATGGCATCCTCGTAACGCATCGCACGGAACAGGCCCTCCGCCTCGGCCATCATGCGCTGGAACAGGCTGTCACCCTGCGCCGCCGCCTCCTCCTCCCGCGCGAGGCGGGAACGCTCCTTGGCGGATAGCCGGCTGAAATCGCCATCCAGGCCCTGCTGCTGGGCCACCAGCAGGGGGGCGAACAAGGCCATGCCCAGGACCAGGGTACAGCACCGGCGGACAGTCCTACGCATTGCGGGTGCAACCTACGCGGCGGCGGTGGACCGCATGCAAGGGGATCCACCGGACCTCCAACAGAGGGCGGTTGATGGCACGCTGCGGCCGCCTGACGGATGACAGGCGGCGGCTGGACCATGGCCGCTACCTTTCGGCCTCATTCCATGCACATGACCATTCGCAGCATCGCCCTCCTGCTCGCCACACCCTTCCTGCTCGCCGCCTGCGAGGAACCAGACCCCACCGCGAGCGCGGAGTACAAGGGCCTGGCCACGGAGAAGGCCGATGTGGACGCCGCCCTTGCCGAGCGCGACAGTTCGCTCAACGTGCTCTTCGGTTCGTTCAACCGCATCAGCGACAACCTTCGCACCATCCGCGAGAAGCAGGGCCTGATCGGCAAGCTGAAGCAGGAGGGCGAACCCAGTGAGGACATGGAACAGCGCATCATGGCCGATCTGCAGGCCATCGACGCGCTGTTGACGGAGAACAAGGAGCTCATTGCGCGGATGCGCAAGGATGCCAAGGCGAGCGCCGGCGCCATCGAGGCCCTCAAGCGTACGGTGGATGAACTGGAGCGCACGGTGGCGGAGCAGGACACCGAGATCGGCAGCCTCAAGGAACAGCTGGCGAGCGCCAATTCCTCGCTGGCGTCGCTGATCGACATGTACCGCGACAAGGAACAGGTGGTGGAGAACCAGCGTACCGAGCTCAATACGGGCTTCTACGTGATCGGCAGCACCAAAGAGCTCAAGGCGAACGGCATCGTAACGCAGGAGGGCGGGCTGGCTGGCATCGGGGCGGTGAAGAAGCTGAACCCCGGTGCGCTGGGCGATGGCTACTTCAAGCGGATCGACATCACCCAGACGCTGGAAATGCCCATCCTGGCGAAGAAGGCCAGGCTGCTCACCACGCATCCGCCCGGCAGCTACCGCCTCGACGGCGGTGCGGACAAGCTGGTGATCACGGACCCGAAGGCCTTCTGGGGCGCGTCCAAATACCTTGTGGTCATCACGGACTGAGCCCGTCGGGTATCAGCTGCCGCGCACGCCGCGCACCATCCGCTCGATCCCGTCCCACATGGCGGGATCAATCTGGTCGAGGTGGCTGAACTGCCCGGCTCCCTTCAACCATTCGCCACCATCGATGGTGACCACCTCACCGTTGATGTAGCCCGACCATGGTGATACGAGGTAGGCGGCCAGGTCCGCGAGCTCGCGGTGCTCGCCCACACGACCCAGCGGCACCCGGCGGGCCAGGTCGAACCGTTCCATCAATTCACCCGGCAGCAGCCTGCTCCAGGCGCCCTTCGTAGGGAAGGGGCCCGGTGCGATGGCGTTGCTGCGGATGCCATGGCGGGCCCACTCCACCGCAAGCGAGCGTGTGAGCGCCAGCACACCCGCCTTGGCACAGGCGCTGGGCACCACATAACCGCTTCCGGTCCATGCATAGGTGGTGGTGATGTTCAGCACGGCCCTGTCCCGATCACCCTGCGCGATCCAGTGCTTGCCAAAGGCCAGGGTGCAGTTCACCGTGCCCATCAGCACGATATCGATGATCACCTCAAAGGCTTTGGGGCTGAGCCGCTCGGTGGGACTGATGAAATTGCCCGCGGCGTTGTTCACCAGGGCGTCCACCCGGCCGAAGCGGTCGAGGGTGCGTTCCAGCAGCGCATCCACCTCCTGGTGCCTGCGCACGTCACAGGGCACGGCCAGCACCTCACCTGCCGTGGCCTGCAGGAGGTCGGCCGCAGCCTGTTCAAGCACACCGGCCTTGCGGCCGCAGATCGCCACGCGCGCGCCCAGCGCCAGGAAGGTCCGCGCCATGCTGAGACCAAGGCCCGTCCCACCGCCCGTGATGACGATCACACGGCCCTGCAGGGCATCGGGGCGCAGCATGCTCTCGGTGGTGCTCATGGTCATGGGGCATTGCGTCCGCCGGGGGCGTTGCGCGCGGGTGGTGCGGCGGGTTGGGCAGGCAAGGGAGCCACGGGCGCCACAGGTGTCACGGGAGGCGGGCATTCCTTCAGCCGCTCAGCGAGCTCCTCCCCGTACAGCGGCGTGCCACCCTTGGCCGCAGCGGATCGGAAAGCCGCACAGGCACGCGTATGGTCCCCGAGCGCCCCTGCGATGAGGCCCAGGTTGTGGTCCACATATGGGTTGCCCGGATCTCGGCGGCCGGCGAGCTCCACGTCGCGGCGGGCCTTTTCCAACTGGCCCAGCTTCAACCGGCTGTAGCCGCGGTTGTTGATGGCGTAGGTGTAATTGGGATTGAGCTTGAGGGCCCTCGCGTAATCCGCCAGAGCCAGCTCATGCTCGCCATGCAAGGCGTGCAGCAGGAAGCCACGGCTGTTCCAATTGACCGGATCATCGGGCGCCAGGGCGATGGCGCCGTCCAGGTCCATGCGTGCACGGGCCGTGTCGCCCGACCGGGAGAGGCACGCGCCCCGCTCGCGCAGTGCCGCGGGGCTGGCAACGTCTGAAACCAGGGCGTCCAGCACGTGCACAGCCTCATCGCATCGGCCTGCCATTCCCAGCGCAATAGCCAGGCGCAGGTCGCGTTCAGGTCCCGCAGGCGCCCGGCGGAAGGCCGCCTCCGCGCTGTCGCCCTGCTGCAGGCCGGACCAGGCCATGCCGGTCCAGAACCAGGCGTTCCCCAGGGCCGCCGCATCCAGCCCCGCCGCCATCGCCAAGCGGGCGTCGTCCAGCGCGGCCAAATGCTCCTTCACTCGCACGTGGCCCTCCGCACGAAGGAGCAGCACCGGGCCCTTGGGCATGTCGCGTGCCAGCAGTGCATCGCATTGACGCAGGCCCGGGTACACCTTCCCCTGGTCGAACATGCGGCGCACCTTCCGCAGCTCGCCCTCGTTCCTGTCCTGGGCCACCGCCGGCAGGACGATGAGCGCGATAATGCACACGATGAGCAGACGCATGCCGCGAAGGTACCGACGCGGAACGCCGCCCTCTAGCTTTGTCATCATGCACATCAGCTACCCCGCCAAGGTGCTCCTCGCCTGGGGCGAGGCCATCAGCGGCAATGCCGGGATACGCGACTGGCTTCTCCGGAACGGCTACCCGGAGTTGGGCATATTCACCTTCGCACTGCGCAACAAGCGCGAGGCTCGCACCTGGCTGATGGACAATGGGTATCCCCACCTGCTGGCAGTGATCGCGGGGATCGAGGGCGACCAGGGCGCACTGGACTGGCTGGAGCGCAATGGGCATGACGTGCTGCGACGATTTGCACTTGCGGGAGACGGGGACCAGGAGGCCTTCAATTGGCTGCTGCAGCATGGCCATCGCGAACTGGCGATGATCGGAATGCGCATGCACCGCGTGAAG
>CAZUNW010000078.1:0-1422 GCA_964621425.1 uncultured Chryseobacterium sp.
ACACCCGGAAGCGCTGAACCTGGACACCGACATCGCCTACCTCAAGCAAAAGGTGGAGGCCGGCGCGGAGTACCTGGTTACGCAGATGTTCTTCGACAACGCCAAGTACTTCGCCTTCGTGGACCGCTGCCGAGCGGAGGGCATCACCGTCCCGATCATTCCGGGCATCAAGCCCCTCACGAACCGCAAACACATCGCCTTCATCCCGAAGACCTTCCACCTGGACCTGCCCGTGGCGTTCTCCACGGAGCTCGCCAAGTGCGGGACGGACGAGGAGGTGAAGCGCGTGGGCATCGAGTGGGGCATCCAGCAGGCGCGCGAGCTCATCGCCAACAACGCCCCCTGCCTGCACTTCTACACCATGGGGCGGAGCGAGGCCGTGCGGGCCATCCTCCAGGCCGTCCGCTGACCGCACCCCGACAAGGGGCTGGTGGCGTGCTATCTTTCGGTGATGCGCACCGCCATCCCCATCTGTCTTGCCCTGATCTGCGCCCGCGCGACGGCCCAGGTGGAACTGGACAAGGCCGTGGTGGACGAGCTCGCGTGGCGTGAACGCCACGGCGTGGCGCAGCTGCAGCGGAGTGGTGCGCCCACCTGGGGCTACGACCTGCACTACCACCGCCTGGACTGGTCGATCGACCCGGCGGTCAACTTCATCAGCGGAACGGTGCGCAGCCACTTCACCGCCACGACGTTGCTGGGCACGGTGCGCTTCGATGCGGATACAGCCCTCCATGTGAGCGCGGTACTGCGCGGAACCGACCCACTCACCTGGTCGCACAACCCCGATGGAGCGCTGCTGATCGAGCTGCCCGCGACCCTGGCCCCGGGAGCAATGGACAGTGTGACCATCATGTACAGCGGCGCCCCGGGCGGCAGCGGCTTCGGCTCATTCGCCGTGGGCACACCACAGGGCAACACCGCCCAATGGACCCTGAGCGAGCCCTACGGTGCGCGCGACTGGTGGCCCTGCAAGCAGGACCTCAACGACAAGGTCGACTCGATCGATGTGCTCCTTACGGTGCCATCCGCTTACGAAGGCGTGAGCAACGGGGTGCTCGTCTCAGTGACTCCGGCGAACGGTGGGTCCCACCGTGTGCACCATTGGCGGCACCGTCACCCCATCGCCTACTACCTGATCGCCACGGCCACCTGTGACTACACCGTGAGCGAGAACCAGATCCCCCTCCCGGACGACACCGTGCCCATGTGGACCTACGCCTATCCGCAGGACGACTATATGGCACAACTGGTGGCCGGCGACGTGGCCCAGCAGATGCCCTTCTTCAGCGCACGCTTCGGCACCTATCCCTTCGCCGATGAGCAATACGGCCATGCCCAGTTCGGCTGGGGAGGAGGCATGGAGCACCAGACCATGACCTTCATGGGCGGCTGGAACTACGAGCTGGCCGCGCACGAGCT
>CAZUNW010000078.1:1432-10431 GCA_964621425.1 uncultured Chryseobacterium sp.
CCTGCGGAAGCTGGGAGGACCTCTGGCTCAACGAAGGCTTCGCCACCTACCTGAGCGGCTTGTGCTACGAGTCGCTCGCGCCGCAGTATTGGGACGGATGGAAGAGCGCCCAGGTTGACCTGATCACCTTGCTGCCGGACGGCAGCGTTCGGGTGAGCGACACCACGGACATCGGTCGCCTCTTCAGCGGGCGGCTCACCTACCGGAAGGGGGCGATGGTCCTGCACATGCTGCGCTGGGTGTGCGGCGACAGCGCCTTCTTCGCCGGTGGCCGCAACTACCTTAACGACCCGGAGCTGGCCTATGGAAGCGCCCGCACCAGCGACCTGCAGAACCACCTTGAGGCCGCAAGCGGCATGGACCTCGACGGCTTCATGGCAGACTGGTTCATCGGCGAAGGCTACCCCACCTACACGGTGGAATGGGCACAGGATGCGAGCGGACAGGTGGACCTGATACTGCACCAGACCAGCTCACACCCCAGCGTGGGCTTCTTCGAACTGCCTGTTCCACTGCGCTTCAAGAGCGACGCACAGGACACCCTGCTGGTGCTGGAGCACAGCAGCAGCGGCCAGGCCTTCAGCTTCTGGCTGCCCTTCCAGGCGGACAGCGCCCTGCTGGACCCGGACACCTGGCTCATCAGCGGCCAGAACCTGGTGCTGCGCGTGCCCTCATTGGCCTACGCGGACGACCGGGCCGTGCTTTACCCCAACCCCACCGATGGCGATGCCCTGTTCTACATGGGCGGCACGCGGCAGGGCGTGACCGACGTGCGCATCAGTGACCTGCACGGGCGGCCCGTGCGCGCCTTGAGCGCGCGCAGCATCAGCGACAGGCGGGTCCACCTGCCGGTCAACGACCTTGCGGCCGGGGTCTACGTGGTGGAGGCCGGCGGGCTGCGCGCCTTGCTGGTGAAGCGGTGAGGGGTCACCCCGCCCGCTGTGCCAACATCCGCTCCACGTACTTGCCCAGCACATCGAACTCCACGTTCACCGCATCACCGGGACGCAGCACATGGAAAACCGTGTGGTGGTAGGTGTAGGGGATGATGGCTGCGGCGAAGCGGTCCGGGTGCAGCTCCGCCACCGTGAGGCTCACGCCATTGATGCAGATGCTGCCCTTGGCCACCACCAGGTGCCGGTGTGCGGTGGGTAGTGCGAAGGTGAACCGCCAGCTACCCGCCTCCTCGCGGACATCGAGGCAGGCCGTCACCACATCCACATGGCCCTGCACCAGGTGCCCGTCCAGCCGGTCGCCCAGGCGAAGGCTGCGCTCAAGGTCCACGCCATCGCCCGGACGCAGGTCGCCCAGGTTGGTGCGGGCCAGGGTCTCCTGCACGGCAGTGACCGAATAGTGACCAGCCGCCAGGGCCACCACGGTTAGGCACACCCCGTTGTGCGCCACGCTCTGGTCCACCCGCAGCTCGGGTGCCATCCGCGCAGCGATGTCAAAATGCACGTTACCCCCCTCTGGGCGCACGGCCAGCACACGGCCCACCTCCTCGACGATCCCGGTGAACATCAGTCCACCGCGCCATTGCCCTGCCCGCGCAGGATGTGCACAACCCCGTTCAGCTGCATCTGCTCGGGACCACCGAGGCGCGCGAAGGTGACCGTGCAGAGGTAGAAGTAGACGCCGTCCGGACAGGTCTCCCCGCTGCCCGAATTCGTGCCGTCCCAGCCGATGGACGGATCCTCCGAGGTGAACACCACGTTGCCCCAGCGGTTGAAAACCTGCAGGTCGATGCGCTCCACCCCGCGGTAGGGAAAGGGGACGAAGAGGTCGTTCGTCCGGTCGCCGTTGGGTGTGTAAACATTGGGCAGGGTGTAGAGCGGGCAGTTGTCCGCACACAGCGTATCACTCAACACGCTCTCGTTCCCCAGGCTGTCGCTCGCGGTCACCGCGTAGCAGCCCGCCACGCTGTTGCCGTTCACGTGGGCGAAGGTGGTGTCGTTGGCGCCGGTGATCGTGGCGATGGGCTGCAGATCGCCACCAAGGGAATCGGTGAACCAGATGGTGTAGGACCAGGTGTCGTCCGCACAGCTGCTATTGGGATTGGTCCAGGCCAGGGTGTTGAGGGGCGCCTCGCAATCGCTGGTCAGGCTGAGCGCGGGCGCACAGGGCGGCGTGAGGTCCAGCGGCTCCGCACAGGCCTCCTGGCTGTAGTTGATCAGCGGGTTGATGACCGAGGGGTCGCCATAGGCGCCGCTGGTGCGCACACGGTAGCAATAGGTCTGTCCGTTCACCAGGCCGGAATCCGTGTAGAGCGGCTCGGTGGTGGTGGCGATCTGCACCCATTGCGTGCCGTCGAAGCGATCCACCGCATGGCTGCTGTTCGTCCAGGGAATGCTCGCGACCCAGCTCAGCCCGATGCGCTCATCGTCGGGCGTCAACGCCAGGAACACACTCGATGCCGCATCGCTGCTGCTGATGCGCTGCGTTCCGCCCGACCCCCACAGCTCCGCACGGTAGGTGTGCGCCTGGCCCGCCGTATTGAGCGCGTTGTCCACGAAGCCCGTGTCCGGATGCATCAGGAAGGGGTACAGCGTGGTGGTGTGCAGCAGTGTGTTGGCCGACCCGAAGCCGTCGCCGCGGTAGAGCCGGAACTGATACGGACCGGGGTTGGCCGCGGTATCCAGGTCCAGCGCGTTTGTCCATCGGACAGTATCCTGCCCGTTGAGGGCATCGGTGATGCCTACGCTCACGTTCGTGATGAGTGGGGCGGTGCGCTCGAGGTAGGTGCACACCTCCGTGCTGCTATAGCTCTCCGCGCCGTCCGCGAAATAGGCGGTTACGCGGTAGCAGTATTCGACACCGAACAGGACCTGGTCATCCAGGAACGCCGTTGTGCCGCCACCAGTGACGCTGGCGATGAGCGCATAGCCCGTGTAAGCCGGTACTCCGGTCTCGCAATGGTCCGGGGTGAAGGGGAAGGGGCCCGCCCTGCGGTATATGCGGTAGCCCGAGGCATTGGTGCACACGCTCGCGTCCCAGGCCACCTGGATGGCTTCCACGACCGGCGTGGCCGAAGGGTTCTCCGGAGCGGGCGCCACCACGGTGATGTTCATGGCCTCATAATCCTCAAGCACCACCGGGGTTCCGTTGTCGCTGGCGCGGAAGACCACCTGGTACGGCTGCAGGCGCACATGGCCACACACGGTGCTCCAGGTGAACACGCCGCCTACGGGATTGTCCGGCGCGCCCGCAAGGAAGGTGGCCGGTGCGTCCGGAAGCACCATCGGAGCGCCCAAAGCGGACAGGGTGATGTTCTGCGCCGCATCGGGATCCGAGGCCTGCACGGTGATCGCCAGCACGGTGCCGGCCACCACACACGTGTCGGCGAGGGCCTCGATCACCGGTGGTTCGTTGGAACAAGGACCCACTGTCACCTGCATATCGCGAACCACCCAGCCCACCTCGTAGTAGATGCCGTTCACGCGGCGCCACTCCCGCACGCGGAAGGCGATATTGTACTCGCCCGTCAACTGGGGCGCATCCCAGAACAGGGTTCCGGCAAGTGCGTCGATCTCGAACAGGTCGGCGGAAGGTGCCACCTCCTCCGGGAACAGGTAGCCAGGTATCGGGTCGCAGCCCAGGCCCGCACAGACCACCAATTCATAGCTCAGGCTGTCTCCGTCCGCGTCAAAGGCCACCGAATTATGGGCCCAGAGGCGGTCAAGACAGGCGTCCTGAAGCGGGCTGTTCAGGAAGTTCACGCTGCAGTTGCCCCCCGTCAACGGGCCGATGGTGAGCATCGACTTCACGCAGAAGGTCTGGTTGACCGAATTGGGGATGTTCAGCACGCCTTCATTCCGGTTCTGGTCCTCCACGCTCAGCACGTACTGGCCTGGGCCATTGTACAGGTGCACGCCCTCGTACACATTGCGCTGTGCGTCGGCGCCGGGTATCGGGGTGATCGACACACGCGGCAGGGTATCGCTGGACCCATCGCCCCAGTAGATCTCCAGCTCGGGCCTGTCAGCAGGGGCGCTGGTCTTGGTGTGCGTGATGATCTGGACGAAATAACGCAGCGGGTTGTCCGGATCCGCACAGTACACGATCTCGCCTGCCCGGTTGTGCGTGGCACGTGCCGCAAGCGCCGCCATCAGGGCGACCAGGAACAGCAGCGGGCGCAGTCGGACCATGAAGTACAAAGGTCGCCATTTCCGGGGCCGCTAGCGCGTGCGCGATGTCATACCCGTGCAAGGCCCGGCCCATGCGCCGGGGGGTGTGGGCTATCTTTGGCCGGGCGCGCCTTGCGCGACGACCGAAACGCACCATGATCATCTTCGAGAAGGCGACCAAGGCCACCGCCGGCGCCGACACCCTGGCCCTGTTGGCCGGCAAGGGCCGCCTGCGTGAACTGGGGCTTGAGCGCCCCGACCAGCACTACCTGGCACAGTTGCTCGCGCAGGAGGAGGCTGTTCACGCCATGGACATCACCGGCCGCCTCGTCCTGGTCCACGACCCCGAAAAAGGCACCCGCTTCGAGGTGCTCGAGGCCGCCCGTCGTGCTGGCGCACAGATGGCTGACCGGCTCGCTGCGGCCAAACGAACCGAGGCGCAGCTTGTGGGCCTTTCGGACGACTCGGAACTGCTGCTCGCCCTGGCCGAAGGACTGGCGCTGGGGGCCTATGCCTTCCGCAGATTCAAGACCGGCAAGGCACCGGCGGCCGTCGAGCGCGTGCGGATCGTGCATCCGGACGTGGAACGGCGCGAGGTGGAGCGCCTGAACCACCGCATATCCACCCTTTGCACTGTGCGTGACCTGGTGAACGAGCCGGTGTCCTCGCTCAACGCCCTGCAACTGGCCGATGCGCTGCGCGCGCTGGGCCGCAAGGCGAAGTTGAGGTCCCAGGTATTGGACAAGACGCGCATCAAGGCCCTTGGCATGGGCGGCCTGTTGGCGGTGAACCAGGGCAGTGTGGATCCGCCCACCTTCAGCATCCTGGAATACAAACCCAAGGACGCCGTGAACAAGAAGCCCATCGTGCTGGTGGGCAAGGGGGTGGTGTACGACACGGGCGGTCTAAGCCTGAAGCCCACGCCCAACAGCATGGACCACATGAAGTGCGACATGGCGGGAGGTGCCTGCGTGGCAGGCGCCATCGCCACTGCCGCCCTGCTGGAACTGCCCGTTCATGTGATCGCCCTGGTGCCCGCCACCGACAACAGGCCGGGAGGTAACGCCTTCGCCCCGGGTGACGTGGTGCGCATGCACAACGGTCTAACCGTGGAGATCATGAACAGCGATGCCGAGGGACGCATGCTGCTGGCCGATGCCCTCAGCTATGCCGAGCGCTATGAGGCCGAGACCATCATCACCGTGGCCACCCTCACCGGCGCCGCTGCCAGGGCGATCGGCACCCAGGGCATCGTGGCCATGGGCACGGCCGACGACCGCACGTTCGACCGGCTGAAGGTCGCCGGGGACCATGTGCACGAGCGTATCGCACATTTCCCGTTCTGGAAGGAGTACGACCGCGAACTGGACAGCGACATCGCCGACATGAAGAACCTGGGGAGCGACAGCGCGGGCATGATCACCGCCGGCAAGTTCCTGGCGCGGTTCACCACGCGGCCCTTCATCCACCTGGATATCGCCGGTCCAGCATTCCTGATGCGCCGCGACGGCTATCGCCCCAAGGGCGGCACCGGCACGGGCGTCAGGCTCCTCGTCGACTTCCTCCAACGCCGCGCACGCGCATGAGCAGCGAACGCCGTCCCGTCCGCGTGGCCATCAGCTGCGGCGACCTGCATGGTGTGGGCATCGAGGTGGTCCTGAGGACCTTCGAGGATGCGCGCATGCTGCAGGACCTTACGCCCGTACTTTACGCCTCAGCCAAGGCCGTCAGCCTGCACCGCAAGCAGCTCGGCCTCGAGGAGGTGCAGTTCCACCGCGTGAACGATGCCGCCGAGGCGCTGCCACGCAAACTCAACCTGGTGAACCTGTGGGATGATGAGCTGCCCCTCGAGCTGGGCCGGCCCAGCGGCAAGCTCGCCGCCTATGCCGTACAAAGCCTGGAGGCCGCCACCCAGGACCTCGCCGCCGGCAAAGCGGACGTTCTGGTCACCGCACCCATCGACAAGAACAGCATGCAGGCCGCGGGGTTCGCGCATCCGGGCCACACCGAGTTCCTGGCACACGTAGCCGGGGTGGACCAGGTGCTGATGGTGCTGGTGGGCGATGGCCTGCGCGTGGGAACCGTTACGGGGCACATCCCGCTGAAGGACGTGGCCACCTCGGTGACCACTGAGCGTATCGTGACCAAGGCGCGGCTCTTCCACAACAGCCTGATGCGCGACTTTGGCGTGGTCACCCCGCGCCTAGCCGTGCTGGGCCTCAACCCACATGCCGGCGACGGCGGCACCCTGGGGAGCGAGGACCGCGAGCGTATCCTGCCTGCCGTCCGGCAGTTGGTGGCCGAGGGGATCCAGGCGTCCGGACCGTATGCCGCCGATGGCTTCTTCGGAAGCGGCGCCTACCGTCACTTTGACGGGGTGCTGGCCATGTACCACGACCAGGGGCTCGCGCCGTTCAAGGCCTTGAGCTTCGGGCATGGCGTAAACTTCACGGCCGGGCTCCCCATCGTGCGCACCAGCCCCGACCACGGCACGGGCCTCGACATCGCCGGCAAGGGCGTGGCGGATGAGGGCAGCTTCCGCCAGGCCGTCTGGCTGGCCGTGGATGTGCTGCGTGCGCGGGAACATTACCGGACCATCACCACCGATCCCCTTCAGCCGCAGAAGCGTGACAAGGAGGGCCGGGATCGGTCATGATTCCACGCCGTTCACCGCAGCATGTGAACGGCTTTCCTGTTGCGTGGTGTGGCCAAACACGCGGGACGCGCTTAATTTGAGCGGCATGAAGGCACGACCGGACCGGACCGGCAGAACCCTGCGCAGCGCGGCCCTGCTGCTCGCTTTCGCCCCGCTGCTCGCGGTGACGCAACCGGCGGTGGAACTGCCCGCAAGCGACCCGGTCCTGCAAAGGCTGGACGACCTCTGGCACCTCCCCTGGCTCAAGTATGACACCTTCACCACCGATACAGCCGCGCTCAACCTGCACGACTATCCGGCGGGAGCAGTGCCCGTGGTGAGCCCCGAGGAGCTGCGCCGGAGGCTGGCCGTACTCGACCACCGCACCCCATTCAGCCTCACCTACAACGGTGCAGTGCAGTCCTACATCGACCTTTACGCCGTGCGCCGACGAGGCCAGGCCAGCCGCATGCTGGGCATGGCACAACTGTACTTCCCGGTCTTCGAGGAGGCCTTGGAGCGCCATGGAATGCCCCATGAACTGAAGTACCTCGCCGTGGTGGAGAGCGCTCTGGACCCCGGCGCACGGAGCCGGGCAGGAGCAATGGGCTTGTGGCAGTTCATGGTGGGCACCGGCAAGCTCTACGGCCTTCGCGTGGACAGCTATGTGGACGAGCGCTGCGATGTGTACAAGAGCACCGATGCGGCCTGCAGGTACCTGAAGGACCTCCACCGCATTTTCGGAAACTGGGAGATGGCTCTGGCGGCCTACAATTGCGGCCCAGGCAATGTGAACAAGGCCATCCGCCGGAGCGGGGGGCGCATGGATTACTGGGAGGTGTACGAACACCTTCCCAGCGAGACACGGGGCTACGTCCCGGCCTTCATCGCAGTGAACTACATCTTCGAGCACGCGAGCGACCACAACCTCTACCCGGTCACCCCCACGTTCTGTGCCTACGAGGTCGACACCGTGCGGGTCTGCTACCCACTGACGATCGCGGATCTGGCGCGCTTCACCGGCAGCGACGAGGCCATGCTCCGTGAGTTGAACCCGATGTTCAAGCAGGGCTTCGTACCCGACATGGACCAGCCGGCAGCGCTCTACGTCCCGCGCGACATCGTGTCGGCCTTCATCGAACGCGAGGACAGCCTGCGCTACCGCTACCTGGAGGGTACGGCACTGCCGCGGCTGGTCGCTGCAGCCGAGGCCTCCGGGCCTCAAGGAGTTGTGGTACGCACACATGTGGTGCGGCGCGGTGAATCCCTGGGCCTCATCGCCGCACGAAAAGGAGTGACCGTCGCCCAATTGAAGGCCTGGAACAAGCTGCGCAGCGACCGCATCCAGCCCGGCCAGCGGCTGCGCATCGAACAGAAGGCGCCGTTGCAGGCCGAACGCCCGAAACCGGTCATGGTCGACACCGCGCAGGCGGAAGCACCGGCCAAGGAGGATGCCGGGCAGGGGGCCGCGGCACCGGCCAAAGAGGACCGGTCCAGGGATCCCGAGGGCGGCTACATCTACCACACGGTCCAGCCGGGGGACACGCTGTGGGATATCGCCCAGCGCTACCCAGGGGTCACCGTGGAGGACCTCAAGCGCCTCAACCAAGGCCTCGACGCCAAGAGCCTGTCCCCTGGACGGCGCATCAAGGTGGGTAAGCAGAAGGGTTAGTGGCCGCGCACACGAACGCGTGCCCTTGTGCGTTTATCAACAGGCCTCCCATGGCTGTTCAAAAAACCCACCCAGGTTCGCCGGCGTGGGGACCTACCTTGCACAAGCATTCGCATTTCATGGAACGCCCCGACATCCGCGACCTCTACCACACCCATTGCCGCTTCCGGCTTCGGTCGGGCAAGGAGGTCTATGGGGTGGTCTGGGAGGTGGAGAGCTGCGGCACGCGGCGCATATTCTTCGCCAGCGTGCATGATTACGAGCGCTTCCAGCGCGACCCTGGCCAACCCATCTCCGTGATCCCGATGGTGCCCGAGGAGATCGTGCACGCGGAGCGCGTGGCGGTCTGAGCCCAGGCTCAGCGGGCCGCGCCCGCCTGCCAGATCACGAAAGCATAGTCGAGGGCCACCTCCTTCAGGCGCTCGAAGCGGCCACTCGCCCCGCCATGCCCTGCATCCATGTTGGTGTAGAGCAGGATGGGCGCATCGCCCCGCTGATGGTCGCGCAGGCGCGCCACCCATTTCGCCGGCTCCCAGTATTGCACCTGACTGTCGTGGAAGCCGGTGGT
>CAZUNW010000079.1:0-237 GCA_964621425.1 uncultured Chryseobacterium sp.
CCGGCGCTGCCGTTGCCGCCGCGGAACACGATGGGCACATGGAACTGGCCACCGCTCATCTGCAGCATCTTGGCCGCATGGTTGATGATCTGGTCGGCCGCAAGGATCGCGAAGTTCCACGTCATGAACTCCACCACGGGGCGAAGGCCGTTCATGGCGGCACCGACGCCGATGGCGCTGAAGCCCAGCTCGCTGATGGGCGTATCGATCACACGCTGCGGACCGAACTCGGCCAGC
>CAZUNW010000079.1:247-10338 GCA_964621425.1 uncultured Chryseobacterium sp.
GCCCTTGCTCACCTTGTAGGCGCCGTCGTACTCCGCCACCTCCTCGCCCATGAGGAAGACGTTCGGGTCGCGTCGCATCTCCTCACACATGGCCTCGTTGAGGGCCTCCCGGAACTGGATGGTACGCATGGCTGGGGAATGGGGTGCAAAAGTAGCCCCGGGCCGTCAGATGGCGCGGACCCATCCGCGGGATGCGCCGCACGACCAGGCGCTGCGTATTTTCGCGGCCCGCCGTCGGGAACGTGAACCATCCCGCGCCGGCCATGTTCTCCGGTCATGAAGATCCTCGTCCTGATCAGCCAGGTGCCCGATACCACGGCACGCATCGCCTTCTCGGCAGACAACACCCAGTACGACGGCAACGGCGTCACCTTCATCGTGAATCCCTACGATGAGTGGTACGCGCTGGTGCGCGCGCTGGAGCTCAAGGAGGCCGCGGGTGCAGGCAGCGTGACCACCATTACGGTGGGCCCGGCGGACACCGAGGCCACCATCCGCAAGGCACTGGCCATCGGCGCCGATGAGGCGGTGCGCGTGGATGCACGTCCGTTGGACGCCCACCAGGTGGCCGCCGAGGTGGCCGCATATGCCCGGGACAAGGGCTTCGACCTGGTGCTGGCCGGCAAGGAGACCATCGACCACAACGGTGGCCAGGTGGGCGCCATGCTGGCCGAACTGCTGGACATGCCCTACGTGCCCTTGGCCAGCAAACTGGACGTGGCGGGAGGCACGGCGACCGTGGAACGCGATGTACCTGGTGGCGTGGAGGTGCTGGAAGTGGTATTGCCTTGCGTGCTGGGCGCCGCCAAGGGCATGGCCGAGCAACGCATCCCCAATATGCGCGGCATCATGGCCGCCCGCACCAAGCCCCTGAACGTGCTGCCCGCCTCGGGCCAGGCCCCGCTGGCGGCCACAGTCCGCTTCGAACTGCCCCCCGCCAAGGGCACCGTGAAGCTCATCCCCGCCGAGGAGGCCGGCAGGCTCATCGAACTGCTGCACACGGAGGCCAAGGTGATCTGACCGGGCAGGATCGCAACGACACAGCGAGGAACTGAAGGAACGCAACCGGATCGCCGACCAGCAGGGTCGGCCAGCGAAAAGCAAGCACCATGAGCACCATCGTCTTCATCGACACCCGGGGTGAGAAGCTCCCCAAGGCGGCCCAGGAGGCCGTCACCTACGCCGCCCAGCTGGCCGGTGGGCCGGTAACGGCCGTGACCTTCGGCGATGCCCTGGGCCTCGACGTCCTAGGCGCCAACGGGGCGGCCAAGGTGGTCGTGGCCCGAGGTGTAACAGCCCTGGACAGCCAGCAGCTCACCCGCCTGGTGTGCGCGGTGGCCGCTGCGGAGAACGCCACCACCATCGTGTGTGTGTCCGATGCCACTGGCAAGGCCATTGCCCCCCGCGTGGCAGCGCGCCTGAACGCCGGCCACGTGGCCGGTGCCACTGGACTGCCCGAGGGCGCCACCTTCCGCCGCAACGTGTTCAGCGGCAAGGCACGGGCCTTCGTGGAAGTGTCCAGCGCGGTGCGGGTGATCAGCCTCAGCCCGAACAGCATACCCATCACCACCGGCGGCGGCGCCGCTGCCGTGGAAGAGTTCGCCGGCGACCTGGGCGCATCCCGCGTGAAGGTGAAGGAGGTGCGCAAAGCGGGGGCGGGCATCCCCCTTCCCGAGGCCGAGCGCGTGGTGAGCGGCGGGCGAGGCCTGAAAGGACCGGAGAACTGGGGACCGCTGGAGGAGCTCGCCCGCGAGCTCGGCGCTGCAACGGCTTGCAGCAGGCCCGTTGCCGACGACCATTGGCGCCCCCACCATGAGCACGTGGGGCAGACCGGCGTGGCCATCCGACCTGACCTGTACATCGCCATTGGCATAAGCGGGGCCATCCAGCACCTGGCCGGGGTGAACCAGAGCAAGGTGATCTGCGTGATCAACAAGGACCCCGAGGCCCCCTTCTTCAAGGCCGCGGACTACGGCATCGTGGGTGACGCCTTCGAGGTGCTTCCCAAGCTGATCGATGCGGCCAGGAAGCTGAACGCCGAGCGCTGAACCACACTGGCGGGGAAGGACCCTGACGAACATCCCGTCCCGACTCGCACGCGCTGCCTATCTTCACGGCCCCGCAGGGAATCGGATGGAGAAGGTCGAGTTGAAGTTCCTCCGTATCACGTACAGCCATACGCACGCCGGCGCCTATGCGCTTATCCTCACGGAGGCGCACGGCGAAAGGCGTCTGCCCATCATCATCGGCGGGGTGGAGGCCCAGGCCATTGCGATCCAGGTGGAGAACATCAAGCCCGCGCGGCCGTTGACGCACGACCTCTTCAAGAACCTGGGCGACGCGCTCGGCATCACCCTCAAGGAGGTGTTGATCAACGACCTGGTGGAAGGCATCTTCCATGCGAAGCTGGTGCTTGAACAGCATGGGCAGGAAGTGGAGATCGATGCGCGCAGCAGTGATGCCATCGCCCTTGCACTGCGATTCCAGTGCCCCATCCATACCTACGAGTTCATCCTGGGCGCGGCGGGCCTGAAGGTGGACGAGGGCGAAGAGGCGCGTGAGGAGGGTGCCGCCGAACCGGCCGAGCGCGGCAAGCTTGCACGCGGCATCAAGGGCAACAGCATCGAGGAGCTCAAGGAGCTGCTTGAGCAGGCGCTGCAGGACGAGGACTACGAGCGTGCCAGCAAGATCCGCGACGAGATCAAGCGCCGCGAGCAGACCAACTGAGCGGTAGCGCGCACGTTCGTGCAGGGGCTGCATCCCGCAAGCGATGATGCATGCTGGGGATGAACGGCTATCTTGTCGCCCACCTAGCACAAAACGCATGGCGAAGACCGAATCCTGGGGCTCACGCGTGGGCCTGATCCTGGCGATGGCCGGCAACGCCGTCGGCCTGGGCAACTTCCTGCGGTTCCCGGTGCAGGCCATCCAGAACGGCGGGGGCGCGTTCATCATCCCCTACCTGGTATGCTTCCTGCTCATGGGCATCCCCCTGCTGTGGATCGAGTGGGCCATGGGACGCTTCGGCGGAAGGCACGGGCACCACAGCACACCCTTCATCCTGCACCAGATGGACCCCAAGCGGGCGCTCTGGAAGTACATCGGCGTGTTCGGCATCTTCACCAACATCGCCGTGGCGGCCTACTACTGCTACCTGGAGAGCTGGACGCTGAGCTACGTGTGGCACAGCATCGCCGGCTCGTTCAACGGGCAGACGAGCGAACAGGTGGCCGCCTTCTTCGGTGATTACATCAGCGTGTCCACGTCCACCATGGGCATCCCCTTCGAATCGATCGTCTTCTGGGTGCTTTGCCTGGTGCTCAACACCTGGATCCTGGCGCAGGGCCTCAGCGGTGGCGTGGAAAAGGTGGCGAAGGTGGGCATGCCGCTGCTCATCCTGTTCGGCATCTTCCTCGCGGTGATGGGCGTGACCCTCAAGGCCGGCGAGCATGGCGCGGTGAACGACGGCACCGTAGGCCTCAACTTCCTGTGGAGCCCGGACTTCTCCAGCATCTGGAGCGCCAAGGTTTGGCTGGCCGCGGCCGGGCAGATCTTCTTCACCCTGAGCGTGGGCATGGGCAGCATCCACTGCTATGCGAGCTATGTGCGCAAGAAGGACGACATCGCGTTGAACGCCATGAGCGCGGGCTGGATGAACGAGTTCGTGGAGGTGGTGCTCGGCGCGGCGATCATCATCCCCATCAGCATCGGATACCTGGGCATCGACCAGGTGGTGGAGATGACAAGGACCGGTGGCCTCGGCCTGGGATTCAAGACGATGCCCTACCTCTTCACCCAGTGGGGGCCGGCGCTCGGCATGATCGCAGGTGTCTGCTGGTTCGGGCTGCTGTTCTTTGCCGGGATCACAAGCTCCCTGGCCATGGGCACACCCGTGATGGGTTTCCTGAGGGACGAGTTCGGCTGGAAGCAGCGGCCGGCGGCGTGGTTCTTTGGCGGGGTGATCCTGGTGCTGGGCCTCCCCACGGTGCTCTGGTTCAACGAAGGTGTGTTCGATGAGTACGATTACTGGGCGGGAACGGTGAGCCTGGTGGTGTTCGCGCTGTTCGAGGTCATCCTGTTCGCCTGGGTGTTCGGCATGGACAAGGGCTGGGCGGAGATCAACCACGGCGCGGACATCCGGATCCCGCCCATCTTCCGCTTCGTCATCAAGTTCATCACTCCGCTCTTCCTGGGATACGTCTTCATCATGTCCCTCCCCAGCATCTGGGAGACCATCACCAAGCCGGTCGGCTGGCAGGTGTGGGTGGGTCGCGCCATCCTCGTATCCCTGTTCCTGGCCATCTCCCTGGCCGTGCGGGTGGCCTACCTGAAGCGGAAGAAACAGCTCGACCACGTGAAGCCATGAACAACGACGCCCTCCTCCTGATGCTCGGCTCGGTGCTCGCCGTCACGGCCGCAACCGGCTACTTCTTCTGGCTCGTGCTGGCCACACCGCCTAAGCCGGAACCGGACAGCTACTCGGAGAACGACGAGGAACCCCGCTGAGGCCCGCATGACGGACGACGTCCGCTCCTTCCTCCGCTCCTTCAGCCTGGGCAAGGTGCTGCTGCCCGTCCTCATCGGGCTGGGCATCACGGCCGTCCTCATCCTGCGCGGCAGCGACCTGGGAGCGCTGGATGGCGTGCGATGGACCTGGGCCAGCACCTTCTGGATCCTGCTTGCCTTCGGCAGTGTGGTGGTGCGGGACTACGCCTACATGGTGCGCATCCGCCACCTCACGGACCACACCCTCAGCTGGTGGCGCAGCTTCGTGGTGATCATGCTCTGGGACTTCAGTTCGGCACTGGCGCCGGGGCTGATCGGCGGCGGCTTCCTCTTCGCCATCTTCATCCTCAGCCGTGAAGGGGTGGACGCTGGGCGCAGCATCACGGCGATCCCCTTCACCAGCGTCCTTGACGGCAGCTTCCTGGCGGTCATGGCCCCCCTGATGGTGCTGCTTTGCGGCCAGGATGCGCTCTTCAGCGGCGTAGGTGTGGGCAGCAGCGTCTGGGGCAGCAGTGTGTACGTGGCCTTCTGGGCGGTGTACGTCATCATACTGGCCTACAAGCTCTTCGTGGCCTATGCGCTGTTCATCAACCCCGTGATCGTGAAGCGCTGGCTGGTGGGCCTGTTCAGCGCACCGGTGCTGAGGCGCTGGCGGCGCAACGCCGTGACCACCGGCAACCAGCTGATCACCGCAGCCACCGGTCTGCGCAGCCGCGGATGGGGCTACTGGTGGCCCGCCATGCTGGCCACCTTCGCCAGCTGGACGGCGCGCTACAGCATCGTCAACTGCCTGGTGCACGCCTTCCGCGACGGCGAGCCGGTGCAGGACCTCCTGCTGTTCGGCAAGCAGGTGATCATGGGCATCCTTGTGCTGGTGAGTCCCACGCCCGGCGGAAGCGGCCTGGCTGAGTTCCTCTTCAACGACCTGCTGGGCATGTTCATCCCGCTGGGCCTGGCACCGGCGCTGGCCCTGCTGTGGCGACTGATCAGCTACTACCCCTACATCCTGGTGGGCGCCCTGCTCCTTCCCCGCTGGGTGCGCCGCAACCTGCTCCACCTTGGCAGGGACACCACCACCTGAAAACCCCGACCGATGGAACGCTTCACCGGACTCCTCGGCATCGCCCTCATCCTGGGCCTTGCCTACCTCGCCAGCAACAACCGGAAGGCGATCAACAAACGGCTTGTCATTTGCGGGCTGCTCCTTCAGACCGGCATTGCCCTGCTCGTGTTGAAGGTGCCCCCGGTCACCGCGTTCTTCCAACTGCTGGGCAAGGGCATGGAGGGGATCGAACACTTCTCCCGCAAGGGTGCGGCCTTCGCCTATGGCGGCATCATCGCTGAGCAACCCGATGGCACCATGGGCAACTACCTCGGCGGCGGCTTCGTTTTCGCGTTCAACATCACCGCCACCATCATCCTCGTCTGCATCCTTGTCGCCATTCTTTACCACATCGGTTTCATGCAGCGCGTGGTGGCGATCATCGCCCGCGGCATGAACTTCATCATGCGGGTGAGCGGGGCCGAGGCACTGAGCAATGTGGCCAGCGCCTTCGTGGGCCAGGTGGAGGCCCAGGTGATGATCCGCCCCTATCTCGCGGGCATGACACGGAGCGAATTGCTGGCCAGCATGAGCGGCTCGCTGGCCTGCATCGCCGGCGGCATACTGGTGGTCTACGCCAACATGGGCGCAGCCGCCGGCATGGACCTGGCGCCCAAGCTCATCACAGCAAGCCTCATGGCGGCACCGGGTGCGCTTGTCATCAGCAAGATCGTCTTCCCGGAGACCGAGCGCAGCCAGACCATGGGCAGGGTGGAGCTTGAAGTGAAGAGCAGCTACACCAACCTGATCGATGCCATCGGCCACGGGGCCAGCGATGGCTTCAAGATCTCCATGAACGTGATCGCCATGCTCATCGGCTTCATCGCCCTCATCGCCCTCTTCGATGGCATCCTGGGCTGGGCCGGCCATCTCTTCAACCCCGATCTGCACCTGAGCCTCAACTGGATCTTCGGCAAGCTCTTCACCCCCTTTGCGTGGGCCATGGGTGTGCCTGCCCAGGACGTGAACAACGCGGCCACATTGCTGGGGCAGAAGCTCACCATCAATGAGTTCGTGGCGTTCAAGAGCCTTACGGACCGCACCATCCCCATCATCACCGAGAAGGGGCTGCTGATCACCAGCTTCGCCATCTGCGGTTTCGCCAACTTCAGCAGCGTGGGCATGCAGATCGGAGGCATCGGGGCACTCGCGCCCGAGCGTCGCGCCGACCTCGCAAAGCTCGGCCTCAAGGCCCTGTTCTGCGGCACGCTGGCCAGCTACCTCAGCGCCGCCATCGCTGGCCTCCTCATCTGAACCGACGCCATGCACCTCCGCCCGCACCTCCTGCTGCCAGGCCTCGTCCTGCTCGCCGCACAGGCCCATGCACAACCCGCCGCACGCGTGGGCGAACCGTTCACCCGCACCATCAAGAACGCCGTGGGCGACCAGCACGCCGTGGTGGACGGGGTACTGCCCGATGACGGCCGCGCCCTGCTCTATGTGCAGGAGGGTCCCGCCCACAAGGTGGTGCGGCTTGACGCCCAGCTGCGGCCCGCCGAGGAGGTGGTGCTCAAGGACCTGCTGGTGGATGGCGTGAAATGGAACGGCGTGATGCCGCTGCCCGCGCCGGGAGGCGATGGCACCGTGCTGGACGTGCTGCTCATGAGCCCCGCGAAAAAGGGCGTGGCTCTCGGTGTGGGCTCCGTGGGCGGATCACCGCTCGCGCTCTCCGGCTTCCGACGCATCGCCTCCTTCGGAAGCGCCTGGGCGGCGGACCCCGCCACCGCACTGGCACGGCGCACCCTGCCTGATCCGATCCTCTTCAGCCTGGGCCTCACCAGCGCGCACAACGAGCGCCTGATCACCTCGCCCAACGGGGAACTGCACCTGCTGAACATGTACGGCACCAAGGGCAAGGGCCCCAAGCAGCTGTGGATGTCCTGCCTTGACCGCGACCTCAACGAGCAATGGAACGCCGTGGCCACCCTGCCCTGGACCGCCGAACAGGGACGCATCCACCAGTTGCAGTTGACGGACGACGGACGCCTGCACCTGCTCACCTACGTTTACCGCTGCAGCAGCCCCGAGCAGATGGGCGAGAAGAACTGCCACGAACTGCACTTCACCACCATCAGTGACCAGGGACGCACCGTGAAGGACGTGCTGGTGGACAAGGACTTCGTGAGCACTGCACGCTTCGCGGTCCGCAAGGACGGACGCATCACCCTGGCGCTGCGCTATGGCCCGCTCACAGGCATACCCGGCCAGGTGATCACATTCGACCCCAACGACCCCAAGCTGAAGCCGACCCCGCTCGTGGACCAGCGGCTCGCCGGCATGCGCAAGGTCAAGCTCACCCCCTTCGGCAGCGTGGACGGCGATCCGGACAAACCCGTCTCCACCCGCGCCAAACTGCCTGACGAGGTGGTCACCCTGCTGCCCGCGTGGAACAACGGAAGCCTGCTGGTGGAGCTCTTCGTGGAGAACGAGTTCCAGCTGCCCGTGGGCGATGCCGTTGCCATGCGCCACTTCTGCGGCATGCTGCGCGCCACCTACCTGGACGCCACGGACACCGTGCGCTGGCAGCGTACCATCGACCGCGCCTACCTCACCACCGCGGGCCAGGCGTACGAAACGGCCGGCATCCGCCTGGACGATGAGGGGCTCACCCTGCTCTATGGCCACACGCCCAAGGGGCTGGCGGGCATGCTGGCCAGCGTGAGCGGCAAGGACGGCAGCAGCCCCCTGCCCGAGCCCGGGGTGCTCAAGGCGATGCGTATCGATCCAACCGGGCAGTTGGTGCGGCAGGGCACCGCCTGGATGCCGGAAGATGACCTGGCGGCCTGCCCCATGACCGCCGTGTTCGACCGCGATGGCGCACATGCGCTGCTGAAGGCCTACGACCGCGGCACCGGCTACCGTTACGTGCTGGTGGACCTGGTCCGCGTGGGCTCCGAGTGAAGCGCTGTCCATGGCGTGATGTTCGTAGCCGGGGCATGATGACCCCCTCCCGCATGCACACGCTTGGCAATTTTGCCGTGTGCCGCCCGCACCAACTCCCCCACCGGCACCCGCACGCCTGACGGAACGCCTGCAACGGCGCGTGACCTCCGTGCTGGCCTGGCTGGGCCGCAAGGTGATGAACAGCCGCATGAAGGAGCTCACGCTCCTTACGCTGCCCTATCAGGTGGCGGCCGTGCTCACGGCCCTCGTCGCGGTGGGCTACGCGAAGCTCTTCGGGCTGGTGGAGGAGGTGCACACCTGGATACTGGGCCTCCACCCCGACTGGATCTTCATCACTGCGCCGATCGCCTTCCTGCTCAGCTGGTGGCTCGTGCGTCGGTTCGCACCGATGGCCGGCGGAAGCGGCATCCCACAGCTCATGGCCGCGATCGAGATCGCCGATGACAAAGCCAACGACCGCAGCTGGCGCTTCCTCAACGTGCGGATCATCCTGGTGAAGATCGCGAGCAGCCTCGCCATGGTGGTGGGAGGTGGTGCCGTGGGGCGCGAAGGCCCGACCCTGCAGATCGCCGGAAGCGTGTACCGCACCGTGCACCGACTGCTGCCGCCGTTCTGGCCGCATGTGAGCCGCAAGGTGATGATGGTCACGGGTGGCGCCGCAGGCCTCAGCGCAGCGTTCAACACCCCGCTCGGCGGCATCGTCTTCGCCGTGGAGGAGCTCACGCGCACGCACATCGCCCAGTTCCGTACCGCCGTGCTCACGGCCGTGATCCTCGCCGGCATGACGGCGCAGCTCATCATGGGCCCATACCTCTTCCTGGGCTACCCCAGGCTGGAACCGGTGGGCTTCAGCTTCATGTACAAGGTGCTCGCCATCGGCCTCTGCGCGGGTGCCACAGGCGCACTGTTCTGCAAGGCGGTACTGCTGCTGGACAAGTGGCGCCGCACACTCGGAGGGGCGCTGCCCCAGGCCCTGTTCGCCGTGGGCTGCGCGTTCGCCTTCGCCATCACCGTGAAGTTCGCGGGCAGCTTCGCCCTGGGCAGCGGCAAACACCTGCTGGAGAGCTACCTGTTCGACGCCCGTGTGGATCCGGGCTGGCGGGACATCGTCGCACGCACCCTGGGCCCCCTGTTCAGCTTCAGCGCCGGCGGTGCCGGTGGCATCTTCGCCCCCAGCCTCGCCAGCGGCGCGGCCGTGGGCGGCTGGATCGCGCAATGGTTCGAGCCCAGCCGCGGCGAGTTCAACGTGCTTGTGCTGGCCGGCATGACCGCCTTCCTAACCGGCGTGTCGCGCTCCCCGTTCACCAGTGCCATCCTGGTGCTGGAGATGACCGACCGCCACAGCGCCATCTTCCAGCTGATGTACGCCGCCATGGTGGCCTACCTGATCAGCCACGGCATCGACAAGCACAGCTACTACGAGCGGATGAAGGCACGCCTGCTCGCCGCCATGCCCGGCAATACGGGGAAGGGACGCGATGCCGGAGGGCGCGCCGGCAACGGGGACGAGGGGGAACCGGGACCAGGCTACGGTCTGGGCTAACTTCGCCATCACATGCAGCAATACCACGACCTCCTG
>CAZUNW010000080.1:0-320 GCA_964621425.1 uncultured Chryseobacterium sp.
GGCTGGCCCTGGGGCGTGAAGGTGGTGGGCTGGGCACACGGAGTGCTCTTCGTGGGCTATTGGGCAGCAGCTGTGCCCCTCTTCACCCGGCTGAAATGGGATGTTGAACGCCTGATCGGATTGGGCGCCGCATCCGTGGTCCCCTTCGGCACCTTCGTGCTCGAGCGGAAGTGGCTGCGCTGATACGCGGCTGACGAAGGTCAGCCTTCCCGCGACAGGCCGCCCCTACCTTCACGGTCCAACCCGATCTCATCCCATGGCCAACGAACGGACCACCGGACTTGTGGGCTTTCTGGCAGGCCTGGCCGCAGGCGCCGTAC
>CAZUNW010000080.1:356-10337 GCA_964621425.1 uncultured Chryseobacterium sp.
TGCTCTTCGCTCCGCGGAGCGGCAAGGAGACACGCGATGCGATACGCGGTGCAGGCAGCAAGGCACGCGACCGCTTCGATGAAACTATGGATGAAGCCCGCCGATCCTGGAGCGAGGCCAAGGGGCGGGCCGGCGATGCCGCCACATTGACGCGTGATGAGGTGGATGACCTCATCCGTTTCCTGTTCGATGAGGGGCGCGACCTGGCGGACCGCCTTCGCCGCGATGTGGCGCACTCCGCAAATGAGGCTGCGGAACGCACGCGCAGGACGGCAGACCACATCCGCCATGACCACTGACCCCCGCGGCGCAGAGGATCCGGTCCCGCCGGATCCAGCATCATTCTTCCATCACCTGGCCGGTGCGCTGGGTGACTACGCCCGCGCCGAAAAGGACCGGTTGACGCTGGAGGCCTCGGTGCGCGCGGGCGAACTGGCGGCCGGGCTGGTGGTGGTGCTCGTGGTGGCGCTTGCCGCAGGCACCGCCCTCCTGCTACTTGCCGCCGCATGGGGCCTCTTCCTGGGCCGCATACTGGACGATGTCGCCTTGGGCTTCGTATTGAGCGCCGCCACGATGGCGCTGCTCGTACTGCTCTTCCTCCTCCTCTGGCGCCTCGGGCTGCGCGACCGTACCGTGCTGGCCGTGGTTAACGCGATCCATGGCCGCTGCTGAACGCTTCCGGAGCATGGATGAAGTGCGGGCCGAGCTCGCGCGGCGCACCGTGGTGAGAAACGGCCAGTGGGCGGGCTTGCAGCAGGCATGGACACAGCTGAACGATGCGGAGTTCCGCACGGGACTTGTGGCGACAGGCCTTCGTCGCGCGGTGGAAGGCATCCCCTGGTCGGGAATGCTGGCCGGTCTTCTGGTGCCGGGACGCGCAAGTGCGGGACAGGTGGTGGGCATGGCACTGGGTGCCGGCGCACGGTCGCGCTGGGGCAGGGTGGCGGGCGCATTGGCAGGTCTGCTGCTGCCGGCCCTGCTCGAGCGCTTGGCCACACCGGAACGAGTGGAGCACCTCGCCGCTGAACTGGAACGCAGCTGGGACCGTGTGCGGGAGCGGCTGCACCGCCGCGCCAACGGCCCGGAAGAGCACCGGTGAGCCTCAGCCGCTTTCTTTGTGCATGACCCGACGCAGCCTGTTGGAGCGCTACGTGCATGTGCTGCTCGCGCTTGTGCTCACCATTACCGTGCTGGTGCACGGGCGTGACCTCCTCCTGCTCCTCTTCGCCTCCGGGCTGCTCACCTTCCTGATGTTGCCCTTGAGCCGGCGCATCGAGCGCGGCGGAAGGCCCCGCTGGTCCGGGGCACTGGTCTCCACCTTGGTGCTTGTGGCCATCGTGCTGGCGGCGTTCTTCTTCCTGGGATGGCAGTTCACCCGCTTCAGTGATGAGCTGCCCGACCTGCAACGCACCCTGCACCTCCGGATGGAAGGCCTTACCAGGTGGCTGGAGGAAACGGTGCACATCGACCGCCGCGACCAGGTGCAGTGGTTCAACGAACAGCTCTCCACCCTGGCCGATGAAGGAGGAAGTGCGCTGGTGCAGGTGTTCAGCAGTGCAGGAACGGTGCTAAGCCTGATCGTGCCCATCCCATTTTTCGTTTTCCTGCTGCTGGTGATGCGCGACAAGTTCCGGGGCTTCCTCGTGCACTGGGACGAGCAACACGGCACCGGCACGCTGGAGGTGGTCCGACGCATCAGCGAACTGAGCCGGCGCTATCTGCGTGGCGTGCTCCTCGTGATGCTCATCCTTGGCACCTTGAACAGCATCGGCTTCCTGGCCCTGGGGCTGCCTTACGCCGTGGTCATGGGCTTCCTGCTGGCGCTGCTCAACCTGATCCCCTATGTGGGCGTGCTGCTCGGCAGCGCACTGCCCATCCTGGTGGCACTGCTAACGAAGGACTCGATGGGCCATGCTTTCGGTGCGCTTGCGGTGTGCCTGGTCACCCAGTTCGTGGACAATAACTTCATCACCCCGCGCGTGGTGGGCGGCAGCGTTAGCCTGAACCCGCTGGCGAGCATGTTCGCCCTGGTCGCCGCCGGCATGCTCTGGGGCGTCGTTGGAATGGTGGTGGCGCTTCCAATGGCCGGCATCCTGAAACTGGTGTGCGATACGATCCCCACCCTGCAGCCTTTCGGCTATCTGTTGGGCGAGGAGGAGACCTTCCGGCAGAACGAGCGCAGCGGAACGGGCTGACCCGTCAATCCACCGGTCGCAGCACGAGGTCCTTCAGCTCCAGGATGACCACGCCCTCATTGCCGAACCCGTTCTCCTCACCCATGCGCTTCATGCGGAACCGCATGTGCAGGGGCTTGGTCTCCACGAGGTCGAACCGCTCGGCAAAGCCGGGGCCTTCCTGTTTGAGGGCCTTCAGGTAATAGAAGGCGACGTCGAAACCAAGGAAGGCGTATGGGCCCGCGTCCGTGGCGAACCGCGCGCGGAACCTGCGCTCGAATGCCCGCACGGCGGGGTCCTGGCGGAACACATAGCTCGCCACCGGCACACGAAGGTTCACTCGATCAAGGTCGGCGTGCGAAACGACGTCCATGTTCGTCCAGGAATGCATGCCATAGACAACGAGCTTGTACTGAGCGGCCAATGGCACCAGCTTGCGGACCAGGGTGCTCACGAACTCCACATCCTCGCTGGGCACCAGCAGCACGTTGTGGCGGTCGCCCACAAGACTGCCCCACAGGCTGCCCCCGTCACGCCTGCCGGTGCGGATCACAAGCACACTGTCCCTGTACTTCACGGTGGTCTGGTCGAACACCTCCTGAACCGCACGCTGGAGCTGGTCCTGCACCTCCTTTTCGGAGGGAAAGTCAGGGCGTAGAAGTATGACATTGTCGGCCGCGTGACGGGAGGC
This sequence comes from uncultured Chryseobacterium sp., assembly GCA_964621425.1. GTDB lineage: Bacteria > Bacteroidota > Bacteroidia > Flavobacteriales_F > PHOS-HE28 > PHOS-HE28. The sequence goes on from CAZUNW010000080.1 coordinate 3,222, forward strand.
AACGAACTTGCCCATTTGACGGATGATGTCGGTGCGACCGCCGGTGACGCGACTCACATTACGTCGACCAAGGATCAACTTGCTGTTCTGGGTGACCGGGCACACAATGTGCGAACCTGGTGCGGTGGAAGCCAATATTTCGACTGCGCCACGGTGGAAAGGACCGAGGAAAAGATGCATTGTCCGTCTGGACGGATCTCTCACGATCCGCGTCCAAGCAGAACTGTTCTCTCCTACATCATAAAGGTGGACATCCATGTTCATACCCATTCCTGCCATGGAATCGATGGCTATCTGTGCGCCAGCTAGGAACTGGGCGGATATGTCTGTGACGCTGTAGAGGCCAGGTTTCGTGGGCTCACCACCATCGATGCTGTCATTCTGGACCAGACAAAGAGGCAGCAGCAATCCAATCTGATAGCGATTGTCGCGCGATATTGTATCCACAACCTGCACGTCAGCAAACGGGATGCGCAGTGAATCACCCAAATTCAACCCATTGGGAAGCCCCCCGTTGGCGCCGAGCATGGCATCCACCGGCACGCCGTACAGGCGTCCAAGGCCATAGAGCGTTTCACCGGACCGCACCACGTGCATACGCGCGGAATCGGCACGTGTGGTGTCCTGTGGTGGGGCCTCAACGGCCTGAGCCGGACGGGGAACGGTGAGCACCTGGCCCTCCCTCAGGCCGTCCACGAGCCCGCCGTTCGCCTCTCGCATGGCCTCGATCGAGACCCCGAAGCGGGCGCAGAGGGCGAAAAGGGTCTCCCCGGCCTGCACCAGGTGCGAACGGCTTGTGTCGTCGGGGGCGGGCCGGGCCGCGGCAGCGGGAACACCCTGTGCCGCACCTTGCGGTATCACCAGCTCCATGCCGGCCTTCAACCCCTCCATCAGGGCCGGATTGCGCTCGATAAGCGCCGCCTGCTCGATGCCGTACCGCTTGGCTATGCCGTAGAGCGTCTCCTTGCGGGCCACCACGTGCACAAGCTCGCCGTCAGGCCGCAGGGACGGGGCCGAGCGCAACTCCTTCTCATTGACCGCGTCCTGCGGAACAAGCACCACCTGGCCCACGCGCAACCCCTCGGCCGCCGAAGGATTGGCCTCCATGAGCACGGATACCGGAACCGCATAGTGGCGGCTGATGCCATAAAGCGTCTGCCCGGCCACCACCGTGTGCTCCTTGAACCGCTTGCCGTCCTGCACACGGACGCCATCCTGCCCGGCAAGGGGCGGCGCCAGCAGCGCAAGGAGGAGCCCGGCGGCGATGGAGCGGAGGTGGAGCATGCTCATTCCCATTCGATCGTGGCGGGGGGCTTGCTGCTGATGTCGTACACCACGCGGTTCACGCCTTTCACCCGGTTGATGATGGCGTTCGAGATCCGCGCCAGGAAAGCGTGGGGCAGGTCGCACCAGTCGGCCGTCATGCCGTCCGTGCTGCTCACCGCGCGCAAGGCCACGGCGTTCTCGTAGGTGCGTTCATCACCCATAACGCCCACGCTGCGCACCGGCAGGAGAATGGCACCGGCCTGCCACACCTGGTCGTAAAGGCCCTCATCACGCAGCCCCTGCACCCAGATGGCGTCAACTTCCTGAAGCAAGGCCACCTTTTCCGGGGTCACCTCGCCCAGGATACGGATGCCCAGTCCAGGTCCCGGGAATGGATGACGGCCCAGGAGGCGTGCATCAAGTCCCAGTTCACGGCCCACGCGGCGCACCTCGTCCTTGAAGATGAGACGCAGCGGTTCCACCACCTGAAGCTTCATGCGTTCAGGCAGGCCGCCCACATTGTGGTGGCTTTTGATCGTCACGCTGGGTCCATTCACGCTCACGCTTTCGATCACGTCAGGGTAGATGGTGCCCTGGCCCAGCCATTTCACCCCCTGGATGCGGTGAGCCTCCACGTCGAAGACCTCGATGAAGGTGCGCCCGATGGCCTTGCGCTTGGCCTCGGGTTCGTCCAGTCCACTAAGCGCTGCGTAGAACCGGGCCCGGGCATCGACACCGGTGATGTTCAATCCCAGGTGGCGGTAATCCTCGAGCACCTGGGAGAACTCGTTCTTGCGCAGCAGGCCGTTGTCCACGAAAATGCAGTGCAACCTGTCGCCGATGGCCCGCTGCAGCAGCACCGCGGCCACGGTGCTGTCCACCCCGCCGCTCAGCGCCATCACCACGCGGTCATCGCCCACCTGTGCACGGAGGCGCTCCACCGTGGTGGATACAAAGGCGTGCGGCGTCCAATCGCCCTTGCAACCGCACACGCCATGAACGAAGTTGCGCAGGAGCTGGAGGCCTTCCGTGGTGTGGTACACCTCGGGGTGGAACTGCACGGCGAAGGTGGGTTCGTCCACAATGCGGTAGGCCGCAACGGCTACGGAATGGGTGCTGGCCATCACCTCCATGCGACCGGCGGCGGCGGTGATGCTGTCACCGTGGCTCATCCACACCTGCGTTCCAGGATGGATGCCATCGAAGAGCGGCCCGCCCTGGTGGATGTTGTCCAGGTGGGCACGTCCGTATTCGCGCACGGTGCTGCGCACCACCGGGGCGCCCTCACGCCGCGCAAGCATTTGCGCACCGTAGCACACCGCAAGCACCGGCACGCGGCCTTGGAAACCGGAAATATCCGTGTCTGGCGCCCCCTGGTCGTGCACGCTGAACGGACTTCCGCTTAGGATCACGCCCCTGATGGAGGGATCGGCCGCGAACTGCGCCGATCTGCTGAACGGGTGGATCTCGCAATAGACGTTCAGCTCCCGCACGCGGCGGGCGATCAGCTGGGTGTACTGGCTCCCGTGATCGAGGATGAGGATGGTATCAGGCACGCGGTCGGGCGGCGGGTATGACGCCGGTCAATGCCGCAAAGGTATCCGACCCGGGCGGGCCGCGATCGTGGAGGGATCGTGGAAAACCGGCAGACCAGCGTCCAGCCCGTGCAGCACATCGCACCAGCGGGGAACGGGGGGGCGTCGCTGCTGGCCCTACGTGTGCGCTGGCACCAGCACGGAAAAGCGCTTTTCCAGGGGATCGAGCACGTTCAACAGCTCATCGACCACCCCGAGGCCCTGGTCCGCGAGCAAGGCGACGAACCCCTCATGGCGCTCCTGCAGGTGCCCGCCCGGGAACACCTGCCCGCGAAGGGCGTGGTAGCGGCCAAGGGCCACCTGCTGCCGTTGCTTGGCGGCACGCAGGAAGCGCTGGCCGATCCGGTCGAGCGCGTTCATCGCCCGTTGTTCGGCGCTGGCTACCGAGCGCCGCAGGTCGGGCCCCACCGCCGCCGCCCGTTCACCCAGTCCACCGTAGAAGGCCCGCATCGCCGCACGCTCGGCGTCCACGCTGACCGGGAAGGAGGACAAGGCCCCCGCCAGGCGGCGCTCCACGGCGTGGACATCGGCGAAAAGGTCATCCAAGGACAACCCCAGGCGTTGCAGCCCAGCGATGGCTTCCGCGCCCAGGAAGACCGCCGAGGTGCGCAGGACGGCCACCGGCATGCGCAGGCCGGCCGCCTCGAAGGCCCAACGCAATTGCAGCCAATAGGCCAGTTCACCTCCCCCACCCACATAGGCCACATTGGGCAGAACCGTCTCCTGGTAGAGGGGCCGCATGAGGACGTTGGGCGAGAAGCGTTCCGGTGAGGAATCAAGCAGGTCCAACACTTCCGGCATCGCCAGGCGAGGACCTCCATCCAGCACCTGCACACCATCGCCGGATCGCTCGATCCTGCGGCGGGAACCCTCATCGAGCAGGAAGAGGTTGACCGCCCTGGCATGGGCCTGCACCGCATGGCCGGCAGGGAAATGCCGCACGGCCTGCCCCACGGCGTTCAACACAAAGCCCTCCGCAAGCTCCCGGCGCATCGTCGGCGCAAAAAGGCGCTTGAGGGCGGCATCATCGCCATCCAGCACCACCAGGCCCAGGTGGCCGAACAATCCGTTCATCAGGTGGCGGGTGGCGTCGGCCAGCGTACGGCCATCGGTGTACGCTTCGCGGAGCAGTGCGCCGAGCGCAGGTGCATCAGGCCCCAACAGCCCCTGGATCTGGCTCAACAAGCGGGCCATGCCATGAAGCCGCATGCGCCCCACTGCTCCTTTGAGACCGGGCTCCCAGTGCACGTTCGTTCCGCGCAGCACCACGTGGTCCACCTCGGCCAGGTCATGGTCCTCGGAGGCCATCCAGAACACGGGCACCACCGGCCGGCCCGGGGTGGTGAGTTCGCGGGCAAGTCGCACCGCATTGAGCACCTTGAACAGCACGAAGGCGGGACCACCTGCCAGGCAGAGCTGATGACCCGTGGTGATGGTGCACGTGCCTTCAAGGGCCAGCAGGCCCATGCTGGCCTCCACCGCAGGAGTCACCGCGACGTCACGGTATTGCCGCCGAAGGGCTTCGACCAGCGCGCTGCGCTGATGCTCCGGGAACGCACGGGCCTCCATCGCCTGCGCAAGCCCCTCTCGGTGGTATCCCGCGTGTCGCAAGGGATGAATGGCGGGCGCATCATCGAGCACGTCCAGTGCGGCACGCCCGAACAGGCCGGTGGCCGCATAGGATAGGTCATGGCGCTGCATGGATGCGAAGGTAGCCGGGGTGAAGGAGGTGCGCGGGAACGACGGCAACAGGCGGTATGCTTGCCCCTTCCGGAGCATCGCGCAAGGGGAATGGCGAGGCTTGGGAACCGAAGGGAGTGGCCGGAATGGGGCTGGATCGATCGGGAATACGGGTATTTTGCGCCCATGACCATGAACAGGCCCACCCTCCTGCCGGCCTTCCTGCTGGCCTTTGCCACCGCACCGGCGCTTGCACAGGAGGATACGATCCGCGTACAGACCCTTACCTACGACAGCATAACCACGCGCCGTGGCACGTGGATGTTCCCCGATGCCTCGCACACCTACCGCAAGGTGCTGATGCACCACACGCTGAAGTGCGACCCGCAGACCACCCAGGACCAGTATGCCTGCGGGGAGTGGGACTACCTCACCTACAACATCGTCCACGAACACACGGGTGTGATGGACAGCGTGGCCCAGCAGCACCCCTTGTTCCGCGTGGGTGTGGTGTCGCCCACGAGCGTGGAGCGTGCACAGGTGCCCAGCTATGACGTGAGGCAACTTTGGGCTCCGCGCCGCACGGTTACCGCAACCCTTTCGGAGAGCACACACCCGGTGGGCGCAGGTGATGCCTGGGATGGCGGCATGCTGCAGGCCGTCCAGGGCACGAGCCGCTCGCAATTCCTGTACACGGCCGCCGAGCTGCAGGCCGCGGGCCTCCAGCCGGGTGACATTCACCAGATCCGCTTCACCACGGATGGCCAGGGGAACGGTGCCTTCGGACGCTTCACGGTGCGCATGAAGCACACCGCCGCCGCCAGCATCGCATCCTTCGATGAGGCCGGCCTCGCCACCGTGCATGAGGTGGCCCCCGCCACATTGGGCACCATCGCGGGGGAGCAGGTGCTTGTGCTTGAACCGCCATTCACCTGGGACGGCACGTCGAACATCCTGGTGGACCTGGCCGCTGCACGGCAGGTGGGCAATTCAGCACCGAATGTGGTGAGCACCGCCATGCCGGACATGGGCGTGCAGGCCGTGGGGCGCGATGGCTATCTGGACCTGAAGGATGACCTGATCGGGGTGGACGCAACCCCCATCGCCAATGCTGGAGCGGCCATCACCATCATGTTCCGTGCCTGGGGGGATGCGAGCATCCCGGTGAACACCACCGCCTTCGAGGCGGTCGATGCCTACGACCGTCGTGTGCTCAACGTACACCTCCCTTGGAGCGATGGACGCGTGTACTGGGATGCTGGGCAGAACGGTGCAGGTTTCGACCGGATCGACAAGGCCGCGAACACCGCCGATGTGGAAGGCCGCTGGAACCACTGGGCTTTCGTGAAGAACGCTTCCACGGGCAGCATGAAGATATACCTGAACGGGGTGCTGTGGCACAGTGGCACGGGCAAGACCCGTCCCATCACCGGCATCACGCGCTTCCGGATCGCCAGCGGGCGCAACGGCGAGTATGCCTACCCCGGCAGGCTGGATGAGATCAACGTGTTCAACACCGAGGTGAACGCGACCACCATCGCCGCCTGGAGGGACCGTGCGATCGATGCCTCCCACCCCAACGCCGCAGACCTCCTCTACAGCTTCCACTGCGATGAGCTACCCTGGGAGCACGTGCTGGCCAACGCCGCGGACCCTGCGCACAACGCATGGCCGATGGGAACGCCACGCAGGGGCTACCGCGATGCGCCGGAACTGCACCATGGGGCGCAGGCCATCGCCACCCGCGCGGACCTCGTATTTGTTCAGGGCGACTACACGACCGTGTCGGACACCCTGGTGCTGGAGCGTCCGGAGCCACGTGAACTGCTCACGCAGGAGTACTACACCGTGAACGGGAATGCGGTGATCCCCCAGGACACCGTTTTCAGCTGGCTCGGAGGCATCAGCCGCACCTACACCCCGGACGGCACCGTGCTGGACTCGGCACAGGTGCCCGCCACCGTTGACGTCAACGATACGTTGGACTACTTCGGTGTACCCTACGAGGTACTGCGCGACTGGGAGATCGGCCGCTACATCACGCCCTACGGCATCGGTCTTTCGCTGGGCCCCCAGGGGTTCCGCTGGACCTTCGATGTCACCGACTACCAATGGCTGCTGCACGACAGCGTGGAGCTGAGCGCAGGCAACCAGCAGGAGCTCATCGACCTGGAGTTCGAGCTGATCGAAGGGACCCCGCCGCGTACCGTGGTCGCGCACCAGCGCCCCTGGGGAGGTCTCACCAGCCGCAGCTATGCCGACCTCAGCAACGATGTGGCCCTCCCCCCGGTCACCGTGCAGCTGTCGCCGGATGCCGCGCAATGGTCGATGCGCACACGCCTCACCGGCCACGGCCACAACAGCAACAACGGGCAGTACCCGCACTGCTGCGAGTGGAAGGACAACACCCATTACCTGGACCTGAACGGTGCACAAGTGGATGCCTGGCACATCTGGCAGACCAACGAATGTGCCCTGAATCCGGTCTACCCCCAGGGTGGAACCTGGCTGGGAAGCCGCGAGGGTTGGTGCCCGGGTGATGTGGTGAAGGACCACGAAGTGCAGCTGCAGGGCC
>CAZUNW010000081.1:0-966 GCA_964621425.1 uncultured Chryseobacterium sp.
CGGTGCTCAGCCCGTCCTTGCCGCCGTAGAGCTGCGCCACCACCAGCACGCGATCGTCACCCACCCCGTTGAGCAGGGGGGCGAGCACCGGGTTCGCGAAGCCGCGCACGGTGAGGCCGCCCACCGTGGCCATGGACATCGAGCGGAGGAAGTTCCTGCGTTGCATGGTCAGGGCATGTTCAATGGATATGGAACTCCGCAGCGCCGAGCATGTCCACCGTGAGCCAGAGCAGCACGCCCGGCACCAACTGGGCGGTGAAGTCCTGTGTGTTGGGGTCGGCCACGTAGGTGGAGTAGGCGAAGGTCCAGTAGTAGTTCTGGGTCTGGCCGAAGAGCAGGATGTTCGTCTTGAGCTGGTCACGCACCGCCTGGCTCACTGCGGTACCGTAATACAGTTCGGCCATGTCCGCCAGCAGCTGGTCGGGGTCGGCCGGGTTGCTGAGCTGCTCGCAGAATGCCACCAGGTCCACCTTCAGTTCCAGGTTCTGGCTCTGGGGCTGGTAGAGGTCCGCCGGCGTGGTGATGCCCACATAGACGATGCCCTGCAGGCTGAAGTTGCGTGCCGGGAAGGTGGCTGTGTCCACCCAGATGTCATCGTACTGTGGGTGCTGGTAGTAGGCGGGCCAGCCGGCCACATTCGGCGGGTTGCCGAGCTCCTGTCCGCAGTAGGCCGTTAGGAAGTAGATCTCCAGCCAGGCGTGGTACTGGGCCTCGAACCGTGTGGCGTCCGGCATCGGCAGCCCGAACATGCGGATGGTGCCCACCACAAGGTCCACGGGGCTCTTGATCATGCACCCCCGCAGGTCGGCGCTGAAGAAGTGGTCGCTCGTGAGCAGGGCCTGCATCACCACCCGCATCTGGTCAGGCGACCCCGCGCTGTTGCGGTAGAGCTCCGCCAGGGGCTGTATCACATCCGTCTCCGCGGCGGCACTGATCTCCCCGTGCACGAACCAGCGGTAGATCTCG
>CAZUNW010000081.1:976-7784 GCA_964621425.1 uncultured Chryseobacterium sp.
ACCTCCTCCTTTGCGAAGATCATGTCCAGCAGCTCGTTGAGCTCGTTGGCCGCGCCGTTGATCCCGGTCTGCCCCTGGATCACCGTGTTGTTGAAGAACGCGCTGAACTGCTTGTCGGTGGTGGTGTGCAGGAAGGGCAGATGGATGGTCTGCGGTACGATCGGCTGCCCCCCGTTCGTGGTCTGTACGGTCCAGCCCGTTAGCACCTGTGCAGCGGCCTGCACATCGCCCTCGGTGTATCCGCTGCCCTGCCCCAGGGTGAAGAGCTCCATCAGTTCACGGGCATAATTCTCGTCCGGGGCCACTGAGATGTTGAGGTATCCGTTCAGGTAGATGAGCATCGCCGGCTCCAATGTCACATCGTACATCAGCTGCCGGAAATTCCCAAGGCAGTTCGTGCGAAGCAGTTGGTTGAGGCCGTAGAGGGCCTCGGGCATGAACACCGCGAAGGCCTGGGTGGGCATGTGGTTGCTCCAGAACAGGGTCATCTTCTCGCGCAGGTTCCGCTCCTGGCCCACGAGCAGCCCCATCTGCCACGCCGCCAGGCTGGTGATGCGTGCCGTGCGTGGGTCCACCGGTGCCTGGGGGTCGCTGGGCGTGTTCACCCAGGTGCTGCCGAAGGGAACGTCCGGGTCTACGAGCGTGGGGTCCGGCTGGTTGTTTGCGTTGGGTGCGGTGTAGGCCTTGATGGGCGGTGGCGGCGAGGTGCTGAAGGTCAGCAGCGCATCCACCACCTGCTGCAGGGACATGCCCTGGAAATGGGCCAGGTCGGCGGGCGTTACCCCGAACAGGGAGCGCCGCAGCAGGTGCAGCAGTTCGGGCCTGCCGAACGGTCCGGTGTAGGGTTGTACGGGCATGGCGGATGCTGGTGGTCGATGCAAGTTAACAGGCCGTGCCCTCAGGCCTCACCAGCACCAGGGGATCACCGCTCTGCGCCGGGACGGGTAGTCCGGGAAATGCGCGCGGTACCATGCATGGTGGTCGCGGGCCCGCGGGGCCAGGTTGCAGAAGGTCCAAACCGCGAAGCTCAACGCGGGCAGTGAGCCTGCGGCGAGGGCGAAGCCGGTCCATTCCACGATCTCGCCGAAGTGGTTGGGGCAGCTGATCCACGCGAAGAGGCCACCATGCGGAATGCGGTATCCGCCCCCCGGGCCCGCAGTGCGATCAGCCGGGCGTCGGCCCAGCGGTTGATGCCCATGCCCAGTGCGAACAGCAGCAGTCCCGACAAGGAGGTCCAGGCGGTGAGGGAGTGGTCCGGTGGTGCCCCATGGCCCAGCCACCAGCCGTTGATGAGGCCGTTCACGGCATTGAAGCCCATGGCGCTCAGCAAGATCACGACGGGCATGCGTTTGCCGCGGGTGCGCAGGCGGAATGGGAACACCAGCGTGCGGTTGAGGTAGTGCATGGTCCACGCGCCGGTGAGCGTCCATGTGAGCAGGTCCTTTTGGCGGGGGCCCAGGGCCACCATCAGGGGAAGGATGAGCAGCGCGGGCAGTTCCATCCAGAACCAGCCCCAGTGGTTGGGCAGGGTGGGGCCCCAGCCGGGACGGGCATGGCGGCCGTAGGGGGCGCTCACCCGCAACAGGACCGCCAGCGTGGCCGGCGCCAGAAGCGTCCAGACCAGCACGGCCGCGGTGAACACATCCATGCAACGATGTTACGCAACAGGCTTCACCCGCTCCTGATCAACTTTGCGGCATGAAGCTCATCTCCTTCAATGTGAACGGTATCCGGGCCAGCGTGGGCAAGGGCCTGCATGACACGCTGCGGAACCTCGATGCCGACATCGTCTGCTTCCAGGAAACGAAGGCCACGCCTGAACAGGTGGCGCAGGCCCTGGCCGGTGTGGACGGGTACCACGTGAACGCCTACGGGGCTCTCAAGCCCGGCTACAGCGGAACGGCGATCGCCAGCAGGGAGAAGCCCCGGAAGGTGGACTTCGGCATAGGCATGGAGGGCCACGACGACGAGGGGCGGGTGGTCACCTGCACCTTCGCCGATGTGGTGGTGGTTTGTGTGTACACACCCAACAGCGGCGAGGGAATGAAGCGGCTCGGCTACCGCGGTGATTGGGATGTGGCCTTCCGTACCTATGTGAACGACCTGGCCAGGGACGGGCAGCCCGTCATCGTCACGGGCGACCTGAACGTCGCGCACCAGCCCATAGACCTCGCGCGGCCCAAGGACAACTACAACAAGACCAGCGGCTACACGCAGCAGGAGATCGACGGGCTAAGCGCCCTGCTCGATTCGGGCTGGGTGGACACCTACCGCCACCTGCATCCTGGGGTGGTGAAGTACAGCTGGTGGAGCCAGCGTTTCGGCGCGCGCGCCAAGAACGTGGGCTGGCGCATCGACTACGTGCTGGTGACGAAGGGCTTCGAGAAGAAGGTCAAGGATGCCTTCATCCTGAACGAGGTGATGGGCAGCGACCATTGCCCGGTTGGGATCACGTGGTAGTGCGCACAGTACGGGATGAAGCGTTCGCAACGCCCTCGCCTCAGCGGCTCAGCTCGTGCCGGTCACGGTTCATGATCGATCCTGTACGGTGACGATGCGCGTCCTCCTGCTCGACAACTACGACAGCTTCACCTGGAACCTGCATCACCTGCTGGCGCCGCATGCTGCGGTGGACGTGGTGCTCCACGATGCCATTTCGGTGGCGCAGGCTTCGCTGTATGACCGCATCGTCATTTCGCCCGGTCCTGGCATCCCGTCGGAGGCAGGTGTGACCATGGACGTTCTGCGGGCCCTGTTGCCCACGCATCCGATCCTCGGGGTGTGCCTGGGCATGCAGGCGCTGGTGGAGGTGTGCGGAGGAACGCTCTACAACCAGGTGCGCGTGATGCACGGGGTGCCGGTGGAATGCCTGCCGGAGGAGCCGCGCGATGCGCTCCTTACGGGTCTGCCCGCGCGATTCACCGTGGGCCTTTACCACAGCTGGGCCGCCGATCCGGCCACGCTGCCGCCGGACCTCCGGGTTACCGCCCGCAGCGAGCAGGGCGTCATCATGGCGGTTCGGCATGTGCGGTTCCCGGCCTGCGGGGTGCAGTTCCATCCGGAGAGTGTGCTCACGCCGGAAGGGGGGCGCATCATCCGAAACTGGCTGGATGCGCCGCGCGGCTGATCAGCGGAGCAGGTCGTCGTTGCCCACGGGCCGCGTCCACTGGTATCGCAGGTCGCGCAATACACTGGCCTTCACGTTCAACTGCAGGCTGATGCTCTTGCGGAAGCCATTCGGGATCCAGTTCACGTTGAACTCCCAGCAGTGCAGGTTCCAGTAGAGGTTAATGGAGCTCGGTGTCCACTCCTCGGCCACCAGGTCGTAGCCGCTGGACACCCCCAGTTTCCAGTGCTTGAACAGGGTGACATCGCCGTTGAACAGCACGCTCTGGCGCTGCAGGTCATCCACACCTTCCACGTAGCTCGGTGACAGGTCGTAGCTGTAGTTCACCCCGAGCCGCCACGGCATGTTGAAGTCGACGTCGGCTCCCTTGTTGGGATCGGACTCGCCCACCACCTGCCGCTCTCCCGGTGCATCGGGTGCCTGTCCGTAGCGTTTGCTCTTCAGGTCGAAGCCGACCGCCACGTTCATGGAGGTCAGGCGTGCAAGGGCGCCGCTGCGGTCCACTTCGGCCTGCTGTATGCGCTGGCCCTGGGCGTTCACGGCGTAGGGGTCCCAGGCGCTCACGAAGTTCACGTTCACGCGGTCGAGCAGCGTGGTGCGCGCGCTGAGGTTGACGGTGCTCCAGTTCAGGGAGTCGCGCACCCAGTCGTAGTTGGTGTTCAGCCCCACGAAGTCCAGCAGCCGGATCTTGCGCAGTTCCTCCCTTCCATCGGGGCCTGTTCGGCGCACCTTGGCCTCCAGGCTCTGCACCAGCCCCAGCCCGAGCAGGCCGCTTGCCGTTGTGGGTGACGAGCCGTAAATGCCGTTCTGGAACGGGTTGTAGGTGGATGCGATGGAACCATCGGGGGCGTAGACGTCCACCGTGGGATCCAGGTCGGGGCGGTAGCTGAGGCGCAGGCTGGGTGTCACCACGTGGCGGATGGCGCGCAGGCCTCCGCCCTTGAACTGGTACATGCCGTAGAGCTTGCTGGTCAGGGTGGCAGCGGCGATCCAGTCACCGTTGCGTACGAAGCCCGGTACCTCGCTGGTCACCACCGTGTCCTCTCCTGCCACGTACTGCTGCTGCACGCTCTCGAAGTACCAGCGTTCAGTGAGGGTAAGCTCCGGGTTCACGGTGAAGAAGCGGGTCTTGAAGGCGGAGCTGACGGTGGCCCCGTGGCGCACCCCGTTGCGCATTTCGCGCAGCAGGGTGGGGATGTTGGCCCAATAGAGACGGTCCTCCGTGGTGGTGAGCTGGTTGTCGAAGGCCATGGCATAGGTCACCCCGACCTGCTCGTACCAGCGGCCCGTGGACACGCGCCGCTGGAAGGGGAGGATGCGGCTCATGTTGAAGGTGAGTGCGGGCACCGTGAGGCTGAAGGTCCGGGTGCCGGTGTTCTGGGCGTGCCGCAGGTTCACCGCCAACGTGTAGGGCTTGCCAGGCCACAGGTGGGTCCAGCCGATGTTGCTCTGGAAGGTGTTGCTCAGGTAGTCGAGCGTGCTGCTGTTGAAGTTATTCCGGAAGTTGTTGCTGGTACCCAGGTGCACGCTGGCGTTGAATCGGTCGGTGAGGCTGGCGCGGGGGTCCATCGTATGGTTCCACTTGATGAAGAAGTTGCGCTGGCGGCTGAAGTCCGGGTACTCGGGGATCCCGGTGCGCTGGGTGCTGTGGTCCAGTTGCAGGGAGCCGTTGTAGCGGTAGCGTGTCCGGTAGCGGCTGCTGGCGCGCATGGCCCAGCTGCCGCGGCTGTAAATGTCGCCGGTCACGCTCAGGTCGGCGTGCTCGCCCAGCATCCGGTAATAGCCGCCATTGAGCAGGAAGAAGCCGAGCGTGGGGCTTTCGCCGTAGGTGGGCATCAGGATGCCGCTGTTGCCGCCGCGTCTGTTGGGGAAGAAGCCGAACGGGATGGCGATGGGCGTGGGTACCGGACCCACCTTCATCACGGCGGCCCCTGTCACGATCTTGTCATCGGGGATCACCATCATTCGGCTGGCGCGGAAGTGGTAGTGTGGCCGGGGCCTGTCGCAGGTTGTGAGCAGGCCGCCGCGGCTGTGCACCTCACCATCGCCCAGGCGCTTGCTCACACGGGCCTGCACATAGGTCTCCTGTTCGCTGGTGCGCACCTCCTTGATGAGCCCCTTGCGGGTGTTGAAGTTGAAGCGGATGCTGTCGGCCTCGATCCGGTGCCCATCCTGCACGAGGAAGGGCTTGCCGGTCACGGTGCCGGTGCTGTCCGGTGCGCCGTGGGCCCGGGCCTCTTCGGCCTTGAACCGGTATTCGATGCGGTCGGCTGTGAGCTCTATGCCCTTGTATCCCACCCGCGCGGCTCCAAAGAGGTACACGATCTGCTGTTGCAGGTCGTAGCGGATGCTGTCACGGGCGCTGTAGGTCACCGGTGCGTCGAGCGCCTGGGCCAGCGCACCGCGGCCCGTGGGAACGAACACCAACGTGATGAAAAATGCAGCGGCCGCGGCCCGCCCCCCCCTCAGGGCCCCGTTAGCTTCGCGCCCTGTGAAGGGACCGCATTGCGCCGGCATCATTGGCGGGCCGAAAATAGGACTTCGGCCACGCGGGGGTGTCCCCGGACGGTTCGCCGCCGCCGCCCTGGCGTCACTGGTGCTTGCCGGCACAGCCCCGGCGCAGGCCCCCAGCGTAGGCGAGGTCAACCGCATCCGCACTGTGGTGCTGGACGCGGGGCATGGCGGCAAGGACCCCGGCAACCTGGGCACGGGCCGCTACAAGACCACAGAGAAGCACGTGTCCCTGAACGTCGCCAGGCTGCTGGGGCGTTACATCAATGAGGCCTACCCGGACGTCAAGGTGGTGTACACCCGGGAGGATGACCGCTTCATCGAGCTCAAGGAGCGCTGCAACATCGCCAACCGCGCCAAGGCGGACGTGTTCATCAGCATCCACTGCAACGCCAACGAGCGGGAGGATCCCCACGGGTGCGAGACCTATGTGATGGGCCTTCACAAGACGGAGGCCAACATGCGCGTCGCCCAAAAGGAGAACGCAGCGATCCTACTGGAGGACGGCCACGAACTGAAGTATGATGGCTACGACCCCTCCGATCCGGAGAGCATGATCGCGTTGAGCCTCCGCCAGAATGTGCACCTGGACCACAGCCTCCTCCTGAGCGCGCTCATCCAGGAGCAGTTCAAGAAGCGCGTGGGCCGGCCCGACCGCGGCGTGAAACAGGCGGGGTTCCTTGTCATCAGCTACAACACCATGCCCAGCGTGCTCATCGAACTGGGTTTCCTCACAAACCCCGGCGAGGAGGATTTCCTGCAGGGGCAGGTGGGGCAGGATTACATGGCGTCAGCCATCTACCGCGCCTTCAAGGAGTACAAGGCCACGGTGGAGGGGGTGGCGCAGGATGCAGCCGCGGTGCGGACGCCCCCTTCGGAGCCGCCGCCTCCACCCGCCGCCCCAGCGCAGGGTGTGCGCTTCAAGGTGCAGGTGGCAACGTCGAGCAAGCGTATCGAGCCCTCTCCGCGCAACTTCAAGGGACTGGAAGGGGTGGAGGAGCACCGCAGCAACGAGCTATTCCGCTACACCGTGGGTGATGAGACCACCCTGGACAAGGCCCGGGCCGTGCATAAGCTGTGCCGTGAGAAGGGCTATGAGGGAGCCTTCATCGTGGCGTTCCGCGACGGCGTCCGCATCGATCTGCAGGAAGCCGTTAAATTAGCACAGGG
>CAZUNW010000081.1:7794-8203 GCA_964621425.1 uncultured Chryseobacterium sp.
CCCCGGCCAGAGGCGTGCGGCAATCGCATCCGCGGCCGCCGGCCAACTCCCCGCGAGCCCGCGGGCCATCGGCACATCGCTCACGTGCACGATAAGTGGGTTGGTGGCGGGCCGCCCCTTGGCACGGAAGATGCCCGCGACGGCGTCCGCATCGATCTACAGGAAGCCGTTAAATTCGCACAGGGTCAATAACGACAGGCATTGCCGAAGTTGAAAAGGGAGTACTCCATCGCCCTCATGGTGATCGCGGGAGCAGTGCTCCTGGTGTTCGGCGTGAACTACCTCAAGGGGCGTGACCTGCTGCAGCGACGGAATGTGTACCACGCGGTCTATGCCGACATTTCCGGGATCGGGGAGACCACCCCGCTGTTGCTGAACGGCTACAAGGTGGGCAGCGTGGTCGGCACCG
>CAZUNW010000081.1:8213-9578 GCA_964621425.1 uncultured Chryseobacterium sp.
GGCCGGGGTTCCTTCGTGGTGGTATCGTTCCAACTGAACGAGGGTGGACTGAAGCTCCCGCGCGACACCCGCATCCGCATCAAGGGCGACCTGTTGAACAAGTGGACCGAACTGGTGATGGGTGATAGCGCGCTCTACGCCGCTCCCGGGGACACCCTGTTCGGGGACATGACGCCCGGCCTCACCGAGGCCCTGGGCCAGCAGATCGATCCCCTGAAGCGCAAGGCCGAGACCATGCTCGTGAGCGTGGACTCTGTGCTCACCGCATTCCAGCAGGTGCTGAACCCCAAGGCCCGTAACGACATCGACAGCAGCCTGGCGAGCATCCGCTCCACGCTGGCCTCCCTGGACAAGGCCGCCGGCCAGTTGAACCAGCTCATCGCGGTGGAGCGGCATTCCATCAGTGCCACGCTTGGCAACCTGGAAAGCGTGAGCGCCAACCTCCGCAACAACAACCAGCAGATCACGCGCATCCTGCAGAACCTGGACACCACGGCGGCCACCCTGGCCGACGGCAGCATGCGGCGTGCCCTGGTCTCCCTGGACAGTACCATGGCCGGGGCCCGTGCCATCATGGGGGAACTGCGCCAGGGGGAGGGGACCCTCGGCCAGCTCATCGCCAACGACACCCTCTACGACAACCTGGAACGTGCAAGCCGCGAGCTGGACATGCTGCTTGAGGACGTGCGCGTGAACCCCGGGCGGTACGTGCATGTTTCGGTATTCGGACGCAAGGACAAACTGCCGAAATTGAGCGACAGCGACGTGCAACGGATCGGGGACTCGGTCCGCAAAGGCGAGGGCAGATGAGCGTGGGGCAGGCCATCTTCACCCTGCTGCTGGCGGGGGCGGGCTGGTGGTTCGCGCGAGGCATCGGGCGCATCCGCCGGAACATCCTGCTGGGCCGCGAGGAGGACCGCACGGATAGCGCTGCAGAGCGCTGGGCGGTGATGGCCCGTGTGGCCCTGGGGCAGAGCAAGATGGTGGCGCGCCCCGTCGCCGGAGCCCTGCACATCCTGATCTATGCCGGGTTCGTGATCATCAATATCGAGGTGCTCGAGATCGTGATCGACGGGGTGTTCGGCACGCACCGTGTGCTGGCTTTCCTTGGAGTCCTTTACGATGTGCTCATCGGATCCTTTGAGGTTCTTGCGCTGCTGGTGCTCACGGCCTGTGTGGCCTTCATCATGCGCCGCGCCGTGCTCCGCCTGCCACGCTTCCACAAGCCCGAGATGAAGGGGTGGCCATCGAAGGACGCGATGATCATCCTCGTCACCGAGATCCTGCTCATGGGCGCCTTCCTCACCCAGAACCCCACCCTCGCTCGCGCCGCAAACCCCCTCCTCCGCTCCATGCCTGCGCTTC
>CAZUNW010000081.1:9588-10242 GCA_964621425.1 uncultured Chryseobacterium sp.
GGCCATGTTGCTGGCAGCCGAGCAGCAGGCCGACCTCACCATGAACGCGGCCGACATGCTCCTGCAGGACCGCGGCGTGGACCATTACGTGATGGCCGGGGCCTTTCCGGTCAGCGGCTTGATCGCCCCGGCCCTGGCCGGGCTGGGCGACGGGGCGCTTGTGGCCGTGGAGCGTTCCTGCTGGTGGTTCCACATCATTGGCATCCTCGCCTTCCTCAATTACCTGGTGGTGAGCAAGCACCTCCACATCCTCCTGGCCTTCCCCAACACGTGGTACAGCAAGCTCGCCCCACGGACCGAGATCGCCAACATGCCGCGGATCACCGGCGAGGTCAAGAGCATGCTGGACCCTTCGGTGGCGCCCCCTGAGCCCGCAACGCCCCGCACGGTGGCCGGAGTGGAGATGCCCGAGCGCTGCGGGGCCAAGGACGTCTTCGACCTCAGCTGGAAGAGCCTGATGGACGCTTACAGCTGCACGGAGTGCGGGCGCTGCACCAGTGAATGTCCCGCCAACCTCACCGGAAAGCTGCTGAGCCCGCGGAAGGTCATGATGGACACCCGGGACCGACTGGAGGAGGTTGGCCGCAATATCGACGCGAACGGTGGCACCTTCAAGGATGATGGCAAGAGCCTCCACTCGCGCATCAGTGAAGA
>CAZUNW010000082.1:0-10148 GCA_964621425.1 uncultured Chryseobacterium sp.
CTCAAGGGTGTGATGGTGCCTATCGAGGAGACCATCAAGGGCTTCAACATGATCCTGGCCGGCGAGCTGGACGAATACCCGGAGGCCGCCTTCAACCTGAAGGGCAATATCGAAGACGTGATCGCGGCCGGCAAGAAGATGCTCGCCGAGGCCGCCAAGGCCTGAGCGCCGGGCGTCGAACCACCCGACAGGCAAACGACCCGCCCCACACCATGCGCGTAGAGATCATCACCCCCGACAAGGAGCTCTTCAAGGGCGAGGCCACCTACGTGGGCGTGCCCGGCGTGGACGGCGGCATGGGCTTCCTGGAGGACCATGCCCCGCTGATCACCGTGCTGAAAGCCGGCGATGTGAAGGTGCGCACCGCCGAAGGCGAACGCAGCTTCCCCGTGAAGGGCGGCGTGGTGGAAGTAAGCCGGAACACCGTGCTGGTGCTGGCCGAGTAAGGTCCCCGGATACCGCTTGGAACGGCGCCCTGCGGGGCGCCGTTCGCGTTCGGGGCGGCACATCGCCCGGCACGACCGATCTTCGCCCCGCAGCACCGACCAACGCCACCATGCCCCGCACCACCCACTACGCCGCCCTGCCCCTTCTGCTCTGCACCGCCACCCTCCAGGCACAGGTGCCCATGGACGCGATCGGCTCCACGATCACGATCGACTTCACCAACACGGTGAGCGGAGTGAACAACGGAGCCTTCACCGCGGGCACACCCATCGGTGACCAGGCACCGGCAGGCGGCCAGCTGGACTACGATGCGTGGAACTACTTCACCGATGGTTCACCGACCAATGCCGCACAGGGAGCGGCCAATTTCCCGGGCGCCATTCCCAATGGCAACGGTGTGGGCACCGCGGGTGCGCTCACGGGCGGCATCAGCGCGGTGGACATCAACGGCGACCGTGCACTGGCGGTGCAGCCCACCGGCACGGTGTGGACCAGTGGCAACCTGACCCTGCGCGCGGTGAACAACACCGGCGCCCCGCTCCAGCAGATGGAGGTCTCGTTCGATGTGTTCATCTACAATGACCAGCCGCGCGCGAACGACGTGCGCTTCCTCTACTCTTTGACGGCCGCTGCGAACAGCTGGACCGAGGCCACGGCCGTGGCGGTGCTCTCGCCGGAAGCGGCCGACGCCAGCCCCGCCTGGGTGCAGAACTCCATGTCCACCACGCTCGGCGGGTTCAGCCTGAACCCAGGTGACATCATCTACTTCCGCTGGGTGGGCAACGACGTGACGGGCGCAGGAAGCCGGGATGAGTTCGCGCTGGACAACATCGCCATCACCCCGCAGGCTGCCACCGGTCCGGTGATCCAGTCCTCCACGGTGCAACTGTTCCCTATGGGCCAGGACCTTGGGGCACCGGGGGTACCGCAGAGCCTCGTTGTGGAGGGCGCCAACCTGGCGGATGCCCTCACGGCCACGGCCACCGCCCCTTTCGAGGTATCACTGTCCGAGCAGTCAGGCTACGCCGGGTCGGTGGTGCTGCCGCAATCAGGCGGCGTGGTGGCACAGACCACCCTGTGGGTGCGGCTGTTCAGCCCCTCCGCAGGGACCTTCAATGGGACACTCACCCTCACCAGTCCCGGGGCCGCAACCGTTGTGGTGAGCCTGTCAGGCACCACGCTCCCGGGCACCTCCCCGGACATGCACATCAACGAGGTGCAATCCGCCAACAGCGCCACCAGCACCATCACCGACGAGAACGGTGAGCACGACGACTGGTTCGAGCTTTACAACCCCACGTCGGGCACGGTGGACCTGGGCGGCTGGTATGTGACAAACGACCCGGCGGACCTTGTCAAGTACCAGTTCCCCCAGGGCAGCCCGCTGGTGGTGGTACCTGCCGGTGGCTTCCTGCTCGTGTGGGCGGATGACCAGGTCTTCCAAGGGGACCTGCACGCCAGCTTCACCCTGGACGAGGCCGGTGACGAACTGCTGCTGGTGGGTCCGGACGGCACGACCGTGGTCGCGGAGCTTACGATCGGACCACAGGCCGCCGATGTGAGCTTCGGTAGCGTGACCGACGGGAGCCTGACCTACGCACCGTTCACCAGCCCCACTCCGGGCACCTCCAATGGCACCGTGGGCATGTCCGATGCGGGGGGCGAACCGGGGCTGCGGGCCTGGCCCAACCCGGCCACGGGCGGAATGCTGCTGCTCTCGGCCCCGGTGAACGGTGTGCTGCTGGCCGCTGATGGGCGGTTGCTGGCCCGGCTTTCAAGGACAAGCACCATCGACCTTTCCGGCCTGCCGGGCGGATCCTATGTGCTTCGGACCGATATGGGCCGCGTGCTGCGCTTCGTGCGTTGAGCACCTCCCGAACCGGGGAGGAACGAACGGCCACCGACCCGTCGGGCGTATCCCGGGATCGACGAACTTTGGGCGAGGCTTAGATCAGGGTTAACACCCCTGGTCGAGCTTTGTCTGGACCTTTACGCGTTCGATCGCATGGCCCCGGCCCGCCACCTCCCCCACCGCATCGCCCTCGCATGCGCCATGGCCCTGCTGCTCGGCACCGGCGCCGGCGCGCAATACGCGGTGGGCGACTACGGCTCCATCGCCAGTGGAACGTGGAGCGGCGCAACCACCTGGGGAACCTGGAACGGCACGGCCTTCACAGCCACCGCGGTGGGGCCCGGTGCATCCAACAACGTGTGGGTAAGGAACGGCCACTCCGTGACCATCACCTATGGCACCGTCTACAACGCGAACAACCTGACGGTGGAGTCCGGCGGCAAGCTGTGGACCAACAACCAGAACATCGGGCCGCCCTCCGAGAACACCTACATCCAGGTCTACGGGGCAACGCTGCGCTGCGATGGTGTGATCGGCAACGGCAGCACCTTCGACAACATCTGCTTCGCCATCGAGGGCGCCACCACCACCATCAGCGGCTCAGGCACCTTCGACTGCTCACGCATCCGCAAGAACACCAACTCCCCGAACAGCACGACCAACCTGGTCATTGCGATCCCCACGATCAACATCCGCTTCGCCAGCAGCAGTACCACCCAGATCTACAACAACACCGCCGCGGCCAGCATCTTCAACGTCACAATCAACGCCGGTTGCACGGTGAACCTGGTGGGTACGAGCGGCACGGGGAACCTGGCCATCGATGGCATCACGGGAACAGGTGCGGCGAACGCCGGCGGCACCTTCACGGTGAACGGTACGCTGAACATGAACGGCATCCTGTACCTCACCACCAACAACACGGCCAACCCGTGCGTGGTGACCATCAGCAACGGGGGCCTGGTCCGGTGCAACCAGATCGTGGCGGCGGCAGGTGCGGCGCCGGGGATGATGACCTTCAACCTAAATGCCGGGGGCCGCATCGAGGTGCAGGGGACCCCGACGGCATGGGTGGCCGGCTTTTCCAACACCAACAACACGTTCACGCTGGCCACGGGCGGCACCTTCGCCTACACAGGACTCGGTCCACAATCCGTATGGTGCGGCATTGGCGGCAACTACGGCAACCTGGAGATCGGCGGATCAGGGACCAAGTCCATGGACGGACTCATGACCGTTCGGGGCAACCTGAACATCGTGAACACGAACGGCGCTCCCACGCTGGACTGCACCGCATCGAACTTCAACATGAACGTGGCCGGCAATTGGACCAACTACAACCAGACGGGATTCAATGAGCGGGCGGCATTGGTGGCGCTGAACGGCACCGCAGGACAGACCATCAACACGCTCGGGGGGGAGCGTTACAACAATCTCCGCCTGTCGAAGCTCGCAGGTTCCATTGTGACAATGCAAAGTGATGTCGCAGTGGGCGTGCAATTGAACTTCGTGGGCGGCATCATCGACCTCAACCAGCGCAGGCTCACCCTGGAGAACAGCGCTGCCACCGCGGTGATCGGTGGAACGGCCGCTCGCTACATCATCAGCGAACGAACGGACCATGGCTCCAAGGTGCAGTGGAACATCGGCACCACCACCGGTGCGCACCTGATCCCCTTCGGACGGTCCACCGGTTACCTGCCCTTCACCTTCAACCTCACCGCGGGCAATGCGGGCAACGTGACGGTAAGCACGTATGGCACCCTTGCCGACAACCAGCCCCTGCCCAGCACACCGACGCTGGTGACCAACCTGGACGGCTTCCTGGGTCTGAGCCCGGACAATTCGCCCGCCACGGTCGACCGTTTCTGGCAGATCGACCCAACCGGCCCGGACCCCACCGCCACGCTGACCTTCACCTATCTGGCGAGCGAACTGCCCGCCGCCCCCTTCAACCTGCCGCTCCAGATGGAGAGCCAGCGCTACGACGATGTGCTGGACGCCTGGGAACCGGCCACCCCGAACCAGACCCCGACCGCCTACACGAACACGTCCCCGGACATCACCCTGTTCGGCCCATACACCCTGGCCGTGAACACCTCCCCTCTGCCGGTGGAGCTGCTGTTCTTCACCGCCGAACAGGAGGGGGCTGCCGTGCGGCTGGATTGGAGCACGGCCAGCGAACGCGACAACGCCTACTTCGTGGTGGAGCGCAGCACGGACAACATTCTGTTCGAGCCCATTGCGCAGGTGGAGGGTGCCGGCACAAGCCTTGAGCGGATAGACTACCGCGCATTTGACCGGACGCCCCTTCCCGGCCTGAACTACTACCGCCTGGTACAGACCGACCTGGACGGTACGAGCACCCTCAACGCCACCATCAGCGTGCGTATCCAGGCCGGCGGCACCGCCACACCCTTCCACCCCAACCCGGCCAGTGACCGGCTCATCCTCCTGGTGCCGGAAGCTGGCAGCAGGCGGTATGAGCTTTGGGACACATTCGGCAGGCTTGTTCACTCCTTCCCCCCGGCGGCCGGCCCCGGCCAGGCGGTGGCCGATGTGTCAGGCATTGCCCAAGGCAGCTACCTGCTTCGGGAGTCCGACGGTCCCGGGATCTGGACGCTGGTGATCGCCCGCTGATCATAAGTATTTGACCTTCTGATGGTTGTGTCATTTATTGACCGCCTAACGATCCGGTAACCTTCACCGGGTTGCTTTGCCATGCCCGGCGGGTGTGGCGCCCTGTTGATGAACGGTTCATCCAAGCCCGATGGATCGTGGATAATACAAGGCGCTCCGCATGCTTCCGCCTCCGAATTTTGCCGCCCCTCCGATACAAACCGCCCCAACGACCAACCTGATACCATGAAGGAAATGTCCACACTGACCGTGCGACGCTGGACCCTCCGTGCATCGTTCGGCCTCGCCCTGCTGCTCGGCCACGTTGCCGCGCAGGCGCAGATCACAATGACCACCTCCGGGTCCTACGCGCAGAACTTCGACTCACCCAACCTGGGGAACACCGGCACGCCTGCGTGGACGGACAACAGCAGCATCGCCAACTGGTACTGGCAGAGCGCCTTGGGCACGCCCACCACATACACCGCGAGCACCGGCTCCGGCACGGCCGGCGGCCGCTACAGCTATGGCGCCACCAGCGCGAACGACCGCGCCATGGGCAGCCAGGGCGCAGGAACCCTGAGCCACATCGCACAGGGGGTGCTGCTGCAGAACACCAGCGGCCAGGTGATCACGGACATCAAGATCACCTACACCGGGGAGCAATGGCGCAATGGCGGCAACACCACGGCGCAGAACCTGTCCTTCTTCTACCAGACCTCGGCAAACCCCATCACGGCGCTTACCCCGGGAACGAACACCCTGTGGACGAACGTACCTGCGCTGAACTTCACCTCGCTGCAGAACACCGCCACGGCCGGTGCGCTCGACGGCAACAGTGCTGCCAACCGCACCACCTTCACCAACGTGGCGATCCCCAGCCTGGCCCTGGCCAACGGGTCCTACATCATGCTGAAGTGGGACGACCTGAACGATGCGGGCAACGACCATGGCCTTTCGCTGGACGACCTGACGATCAGTTGGACCGTGGGCGGTGTGACGCTCACCTCCTCCACCATCACCTTCAACAACGTGGGCACCACCAGCGTGGGCGTGGGCCTGGCGGGTGGCACAGGCACCAGCCGGATCCTGGTCTGCCGGCAGGGAGGCCCGGTCTCCTTCACCCCGATCAACGGCAACAGCTATCCGGGGGCCAACAGCGACTTCACCCTTGGCACTGACCTTGGCGGCGGCAACATCCTGGTGTTCAATGGCAGCGGGACAACCACCACGATCACTGGCCTGCAGCCCTCCACCACCTACCACTTCGCCACCTACGATGATGCTGGTACGCTGACCTATTCCACCCCGGCCGGGACGGGCAGCATCACCACCCCGGGACCCATCCTCTACGGCGGTGGCAGCTATGCGCAGGACTTCAACGGTCTCCCCACAACGGGCACTGTGACCACCACGGGCCTGGGCGTCGGTCCGCTCTTCACCTCCACACCGCCCGTGAACGCCACGGGCATGCAGGGGTGGCAGTTCGCAAAGGCCGGTGGCTCAGGAGCCGATGTGGTCTTCCTGGTGAACAATGGCGCCGCCACCACGGGCGCCAACTACAGCTTCGGGGCCACGGCCGGCGCCGACCGCTCGTTCGGCATGGTGGCCTCGGGCTCCTACCTGGGCCGTGTGGGCCTCGTGCTGCGCAACAACACCGCGCAGGCGTACACCTCCTTCACGGTCACCTTCACGGGCGAACAATGGCGGCAGGGCGGCAGTGGCACCTTCAACACGCTGAGCTTCGCCTATGCGCTCGGTGGCACGGGCATCAGCTCAGGCACCTACACGGCGGTACCCCAGCTCGATTTCATCGGGCCCCAGACCAGCACTGTCGCCGGCGCCCTCGATGGCAACGACCCGGCCAACCGCACCACGGTGAGCTTCACGGTGAACATGGGCGCCAACTGGCTCCCGGGCACCGACCTGGTGATCCGCTGGACCGACAACGACGAGACCGGCACGGACGATGGTCTTGCCGTGGACGACCTGACCTTCGTGGCCAATGCCCCGGTGGCGCCCAGCGCGCAGGACAGTTCATTGACCTTCAGCAGCGTGCTGACCACCAGCAGCACCATCAACTGGCTGAGCGGTGATGCATCCAAGCGCATCGTACTGGTCAATACCAGCAACAGCTTCACCAACCCAAGCAACGGGGTGGAGTACACTGCGAACGCCGTCTATGCGGGCAGCGGAGAGCAGGTGGTCTATGCCGGCACTGGAAACAGCGTGAGCGTGACCGGACTTGCCCCGGGCACCACCTACCATGCACGCGTGTACGGCTACAATGGCATTGGCACGAGCGCCGTTTACAACACGGGCAGCGCCCTGGACAACCCGAACAGCTGGAGCACGCTGGCCCCCTCGGCGGCCACCCAGCTCGCCATCACGGCCATCAATGGTGGAGGCCCTGTGCTGGAGGACACGCCCTTCAGTGTTACGGTGGAGGCCCAGGACAACAGCAACGCGCCGCAGACGGTGAACACGAACACCCTGGTGACCATCACCCTGGTGAACGGGTCCGGGGTTCTGGGCGGAACGCTCACAGGCACAATCCTGGCAGGCACGAGCCAGGTGGTGATCTCCGGGCTCACCTACGACAGCGCCGACCTCGGCGTGGTGCTCGAAGCGAACGATGGAAGCCTGCTGGCCGGACAGAGCCCGGCCTTCAATGTGCTGGGCCTGGCCACCACGCTGAACTTCACCAACGTGCCCGCCAGCGGCATCGTGAACACGGTGGTGCCGGCCTTCCAAGTGCAGGCGCTGCGGGATGATGCGACGGTGGACAACTTCTACACCGGTGCGATCACCATCAGCCTCCTGAGCGGGCCCGGGACCATGACCGGCACCACCACCGTGAGCGCCGTGAACGGGGTGGCCGCCTTCTCCGGCATCAGCTTCTCCGCGGCCGGCACCTACCAGCTGGAGGCGACCGCCACCGGCCTGTTGAGCGCGAACAGCAGCAACATCATCATCACCAACCCGCCCACGATGACGGAACTGGTGGTGAGCCGCTACATCGGTGCCCGCAGCGCGGCCAGCTCGAACTCCAACCGCACACCCTTCGCCAGCTGCCTGCAGTTCGACAACCTGCTTCCCAACACGGCCTACGACATGCGCCTGGGTCTGGCCACCACGGCCGAGGCGGCCACCGCCTACGGCGCCGGCAACTACTGGAATGGCTCCGCCTGGGGCACGGGTACCATCGCGAACGCGTTCGTGACGGACGGCTCGGGCAGCAGCGGCCCGGTTTGGGTTTACCTGCAGCCCACCGGCAACAGCACCAATGGCCGCTTCGGCGGAGGCGCTGTGCACAACCTGCGCGTGGGCATTGCTGTGAACGGCAACCTGCTGCCCACATCGCCTTCCTTCGTGGGCAGCAAGACCATCACCGCGCTGGACATCGCCTCCACGGCGCTTACCCCGGCCACCACGGATGATGGCGCGTACATCCGCGGCACCTCGGTCGCCTGTCTGGGCGGAAAGTTCATCCTGGCCTACGACAACACGTCCGGCTCCGGTGACCCGCTCTACTGCTACCAGGCCATCGCCACCACCCCCACCGATGCGGTGACCGGCAATTACAGCGGCCACCCCGCAGTGATCGGCAACATCTACCTGCAGAACGCCAGCACCACCGCCGGTGAGTATCTCGCCGTGGTGCCCATCGGGGCCAACAACCCCGCAGGTGTGCAACGCATCGAGGCCCGCAACGCGGACAACACGATCTTCAACGCGATAACGGACGCGGATGGCATCTGGCCTGCCGGAACCAACACCACCACCCTGGCACGCCGTGCCGTGGGTGTGCTCGGCGGCAGCGGTGACCCCACCCTCAACACCGCACCGGTGGCGACCTGCCCGGCGAACATCACAGGCATCTGCAGCACCGATGCGCCCTTCGCCCTCAGCGGCGGCAGTCCGGCCGGTGGCACGTACAGCGGTCCTGGTGTGAGCGCCGGCAGCTTCGATCCCGCCGCGGCCGGTGGAGGAACGCACACCATCACCTACACCATCACCGATGCGAACAGCTGCTCAACGAGCTGCACCTTCACCATCGCGGTGACCGCCGCGAGCACATGGTATGCGGACGTGGATGGTGACGGTCTTGGTGCCGGTGACCCGACCGGTACAGGCTGCTCAGCGCCCAACCCCGGGGATGTGCCCAACAACACGGATGACTGCCCCTTCGCGCCCAGCGGGCTTGCCAACCTGAACACCACCACCTGCAATTGTGACCTGGGCTACTTCGCCTCCACCACGGTGGTGGGTACCAGCACGGTGATCACCGGCTGCACCCTGTGCCCGCCCGGTAGCTTCTGCCCGGACGGCATCAACGCCATTCCCTGTGCAGCTGGATTCTTCAGCAGCGTTGCTGGTCAAGTGAGTTGCACCGCCTGCAGCGCAGGCAGCTTCAGCGCCCTGACCGGGCAGACCAGCTGCACCCTGTGCCCGGCCGGCACATCAAACCCCGTGACCGCCGCCACCAGCTGCACGGCCTGCCCGGCCGGAAGCTTCAGCGCGAACATCGGATCCGCGTTCTGTGCACCCTGTGCCGCCGGCTTCATCAGCAGTGCAGTGGGACAGACCTCCTGCTCAGCCTGCCCTCCGGGAAGCTTCAGCGCCACGCCCGGCCAGTCCAGCTGCGACCTGTGCCCGGCAGGCACCTTCAACGCGGTATCGGGTGCGGCCTCCTGCGCCACCTGCCCCAGCGGTGAAACCAGCAATGCCGGTGCGGTGGCCTGCACTCCAGTGGGCGTATGCGACAACTGGACGCTCACCATCACCACCGATGCCGCTGGCAGCGAGGTCGGATGGCAGGTGGCTGATGCCGGCACCAGCGCCGTCCTGGCCAGCGCCTCCGGTCTGCCCGGCAACGCCACCCTCACCTCCACCATCTGTGTGCCCCAAGGCGCCTGCGTGGTCCTCACCGTAACCGATGCAGGTGGCAACGGCATCACCGGCGGGGGCTGGGTGCTTACCGACAACAGTGGCCGGCGCGTGATCGACAACACCGGCAACGGCAGCGCCTTCACCTCCACCAGCACCAGCGTAGCCGAGGCCCTCTGCAACCCGGTGGGCACCGACAAGGTGATCCTGAGCGACTGCGACCGCGAGGACTTCAGTGCCAACGGCACCATCATCGCCAGCGCCAACCCCGCCGTGAGCGCCCAGTGGGGCATCGGCGACCAGACCGATGACGGCTACCAGTTCTGGTTCTTCAACCCCG
>CAZUNW010000083.1:0-4769 GCA_964621425.1 uncultured Chryseobacterium sp.
TCAAGTTCGGTGCCCTGCTGGAGAATATCGTCTTCCACGAGGGCACCACCAAGGTGGACTACAGCGACGGCACCAAGACGGAGAACACCCGGGTCTCCTACCCGATCCACCACATCGATAACATCGCCGTGCCCAGCATGGGCGGTCACCCGAAGAACATCTTCTTCCTTACCTGCGATGCCTATGGTGTGCTTCCGCCCATCAGCAGGCTAACGCCCCAGCAGGCCATGTACTGGTTCATCAGCGGCTACACCGCCAAGGTGGCCGGAACGGAGGCGGGCGTTACCGAGCCAAAGACCGTTTTCAGCGCCTGTTTCGGTGCACCCTTCCTGGCGCTGCACCCTGGCAAGTACGCGGCCATGCTCGGTGAGAAGCTGCGCCAGCATGATGTGCGCATCTGGTTGGTGAACACGGGTTGGAGCGGAGGCGCGTATGGTACCGGCGAGCGCATGAAGCTCAAGTACACCCGCGCGATGATCACAGCCGCCCTGCGCGGTGAATTGGACGGCGTGGAGTACCGCCAGCACCCGGTGTTCGGCGTGAGCCACCCGGTGAGCTGCCCCCACGGGCCCGAAGGCATCCTCGACCCCCGAAGCACCTGGAAGGACAAGGGCGCATACGACCAGCAGGCCGAGCGCCTGGCCAAGGCCTTCAACGACAATTTCGCCAAGTACAAGGACGGCGTGGATGCCGAGGTGCTGGCCGCAGCACCCCGCACCGCGGTCAAGGCCTGAACCGGTCACCGCCGACAATGACGCATGACCCCGGCACCGCCGGGGTCATGTCATTCAAGCCCCCTCCGCAGCAGGCTATGTTTGCAGCCCTCACGCACTCCATGCGCCTTCTATCCGCCTTGGTCCCGTTGTCCCTTCTGGTCGGACAGGGCGCTGCTGCGCAGGAGGATGGTCCGCTTGACGGGCAGCAGTTCTATCCCGAGCACATCGCCGAGGACCTGGAGGCCTGGAGGTCCACCCTGCACGAGGCGCATGCCGATCCCTACCGCCATGTGACCAAGGGGGCCCTCGACCGCGCCATCGATGAGGCCATCGCCCGGGCGGACCGCCCGCTCACAAGCGCGCAGGTGGCCGACCTGGTGATGCCGGTCCTCCAGCTGATCGGCGATGGGCACACGGAGGTGGCGCTGCCCCCCGACCTGGAGGTGGTCCTGCGCGAGCAGGTGCCCCTGCTGCCCCTGTCCCTGCGCGTGGTGGATGGTGACCTTTACGTGCAGGAGGAGCTGAAGGGCTTCCGCTCCATCCCGTCAGGCAGCCGTATCATGTCCATCAATGGCCGCGACGCGCGGATGCTGGTGGATTCCCTACTGGCACATGTGGTGGCTGATGCGGGGGATACGCTGGCGCGCCTGCGCAGGGTGGAGCGCGACCTGCCCTACCTGATGTACCGCCACCACGATCGCTCCGGCGAGTTCACCGTGGATTTCGTGCCCTACAATGGGCTGCGCCGTACGGAGCGGCTTGCCGGCCTTTCCGGTGCCGAAGTGCGCCGCTCGCTGCGGCCCGAGGCCACGCCCCTGTTGCCGTGGAGCGCGGCCCATCACCCCGATCACCGGACCACCTGGCTGCGTATGCGCAGCTTTGATCCGGATACCCTGCGGTTGGCCGGCATCAAGCCGGAACGCTTCGTGGAGGATCTGCGCCGTGATCTCGCACGGAAGCAGCCGGGTGTGCTTGTGGTGGATCTGCGTGGCGCAGGTGGGCAGGACCTCTCCCTGGCAGAGCTCGCCCACTCCATCTATGCCCGGCAGCCCTATCGGGTGCTCCAGGACATGACGGTGCGCCTGTCCGCACCGCCCACCCACCGCCAGCAATGCTCCGACCTGACCGATCACCTGGCCGCCATCCCGGCAACCTACCTGCCAGGAGACCATGGCCGCCACCACCTGCGCCCGGACGATCCGCGGCTGGAGCCCCTTTCGCCCGATCCCAATGCCTTTGACGGCCGCGTGTATGTGCTCTGCGATGCGCACACCCTGGACGCGGCCGCCGCGCTGGTGATGATGGGTCGGCGTTCCAAGCGCGCCACGGTCGTTGGCGAGCCCGTCGGCACCAACTGCCTGAGCAGCTGCGGTGGTCGCATCCTGGAATTCCACGCCCCGCGCACGGGCCTGGTTTTCCGCATCCCCGTGATCCGCTATGTGTACGACGGCAGCCCGACCGGTGCGTTGGATCGAGGCGAGCAGCCTGACCGGCCCTTCCCCATGGAGGTGCGCGCTCTTGCCACCGGAAGGGACCTTTTGAAGGACGCCCTCATGGAGTTGATCCTCGAACTGCAGTGAGGTACCTGGCCGCCGCCCTTGCACTGCCGTTGCTCGCGGCCTGTGGCCGAACACAGTCCTCCGGTGACGCGGAGCGGTCCGCTGCAGGCTGGACCCGTCGGCCCAACTCGCACGCGGTGCACTTCCACGCTTGGCGAAGCCCGGCCGGGGAAGCCTTGCTGGTCACCGGTGCGGAAGGGGATACGCTGGCCCGGCTGCTCATCACCGATGACCAGGGGCTGCCCGGACCCACGGCGGGGGGGTGGACCCGGCTGCGGCCGCAGGAATGGGAGCTTGTGCTCCTGAGCACCACGCACGGCGCGTTCATCGCCACCTTGGACGCAACGGACCGTATTGCCGCCTGCGCCCTGGCTGAACTCCAGCGGGACAGTGCTCTGGTGCGGGGCATCACCACGGGGCGTATCGCATCCCTTGCGTCCAATGCCTCCGCCCGCCAGGAGCAATTGGCCGCCCTCCCGCCGGCGCTGGTGCTGGACCATCCGTTCGGCGGCGGCCATGGCGTGCCGCCACTACCGCACCTGTCCGTGCCGGTCTGCGAGTACATGGAACCCCACCCCCTTGGCCGCGCTGAATGGTTGCGGTTCTTCGGCCTGCTTGTGGGCCGGTCCTCACGGGCGGACAGCATTTTTTCGGCCATTGCCGCACGCTACACCGGGCTGGTGCGCTCTGCGGGCGATGCGTCGCCCCTTGTATTCCTGGGCAGCGCGTGGCGGGGTACCTGGAGCGTCCCTTCGGGCAACAGCCTGATGGCGCGGCTGGTGGCTGATGCGGGTGGACGCTACCGCCATGCGGAGAGGCGTTCCGCGGGCAACATCGACCTGCCGTTGGAAGTGGTGATGGCTGATGCCCATGCGTGCACGCATTGGGGGGTCCTGGCCGACGTACCAGCGTTGCGGACCGCCGCCGACCTTCCAGGTGTAGACCAGCGGATGCTGGGGAGCCCCGTCTTCCGCAGTGGTTCTGTGTTCGTGGCCAACAGCGCCGAGGCTGACCTCTTCGGCCGTGCCATGGTGGAGCCCGACGTACTGTTGGCGGACCTGTGCGCCATGCTGCACCCCCAGCAGTCTGTGGGGTATCGCCCCACCTACCTCCGGGTGCTCACTCAGTAGGAAAGCCGCAGGCGTCGGAAGAGGTCGCCCATCAACCAGGCCGGTCCGATGAGCAGGAACTGGATGTCCTGGAAAAAGCTTGGCTTGCGGCCCTCGATGTGGTGCCCGATGAACTGCCCCGTCCAGCCGGCTGCGAACAGCACGGTGCAGGCCGCCCATAGCGGGCCGGGCACCAGACGGTCAAGCAGGTCCACGAGCCAGAAGCAGAGCAGGCACCAGGCGGCCATGGCCACGGTCATCGGTTTGGACAGCCGTGCATAGAACAACGCGATGGCCGCCAGCGCCACCCAGGCCCACAGGTGCGGTACATCCGCGGGTGCGGGGATGCTCCACAGGAGCCCTGCGATGCTCAGGAAGATCACCGGGATGCACACCCAGTGCAACGCCTTGTTCACCGGGTCGGTGTGGCTTTCGCCGTAAGCGGCGAACCAATCGTGGATGCTCCGCATGGTTCACCCAAGATAGCGCTCACGGACCACCGAAGCATGATGCAAGGCATGCCCGGCCGTGGCCCAGCCGATCGCACGCACACTGATGATTCGCCCGTTCGCCTCACCGGTGCGCAGCAGCTCCTCCGCCCCCAGGCTGCGGAACAGGGCAAGGGTGGACGCGTGCACGGCCCGGTGTTCCTCCAGCAGGCCGGCCAGGGTGCGTTTGTCCGCGCGTGCGGCGGGAACATAGGCGTCCTCGTCGAATCCCGGTAGCGGGGTTCCGTCCATGCGCGCGAACCGGAGGGCCCGGTAGGCGAACACGCGCTCCGCATCCACCAGGTGGAGCAGCACGTCCTTCACGCTCCACTTCCCGGGCGCATAGCGGTGGTCCCCGCGCTCCTCGGGAATGGCGCCGAAGAGGGTCTGCACGGCAGCGGCCGCGCTCACCAGGGCCTCGCACACATCGGAGCCCACGGCCTCCTGCACATAGCCATGGTAGAAAGGCGGCACTTCATCGAGGGGAGGGCGCGCCTTGCTCATGGGGCGGTGATGAACGCATGGCGTACCGTTCCGCCCGGCAGCCGGAGCACGGCCACCTGCAGGCCATCGTGGCACCGGTTCATGGGCACCAGCGTGGTGCCCGCTGCGAAGGAGAGGGACAGGCGCTCGAGCAGGCGTCCGGTGGCATCCCAGCGCTCCAGCACGCCCGTGCCGGCGCGTCCTGCATCCACGAGCAATGCACCGGCGGAAGTGTTGCGCAGGGCCACATCCGGTCGTGACGACAGCGGAGCATTTCCGGCGACCACGCCCGCGTAGGCGAGGTCGAGCACCACCGGCAGGTGGTCGCTCATGTAATAGAGTGACCGCAGCACGGCGAAGGGTGTTAGCTGGCTGCTGCAATTGATGATGTTGGCGTTTAGGCAGGTGCCCGAG
>CAZUNW010000083.1:4779-9997 GCA_964621425.1 uncultured Chryseobacterium sp.
ATCGTTCGGCCCGGGTGCGGCCGTGGTCGGCTGCCCACCGCGCGGCAGCTTCCCGGCAGGTAGGTTAAGCGGTCGCTGCCGCCCATGGCCGCCTGGCTCAGGAGGATCAGGTCGAACCGGTCGTCCAGTCCGCCGCCCGCGCCCTCGCCATAGAGCGCATTGGTGCGCGTGCTCTGCGTGTGGTGCTGGGCGATGGCGCCGTTGCTGTTCCACGATACGGGCAGCGTGAGCGGATCCTCCAGGGTGTTGGCGCCTCCGGCGGAGGTGAGCGTGAGGTAGGCGGGTTCGCTGCCGTCATAGATGTTCATGTCGCCGCCCACGATCACGTTGCTACCCGCGGGCAAGGTGGACAGATGGTCCATAAGCACCTGGGCCATCTGGTCGCGTGTGAATTCGTTCACCACTCCGGTGCTGGCCTTCAGGTGGGCTACGTAGACGGTGATCCAGGTGGTGTCCTGCGTGATGGCGAGGTCCACATCGTTCACATACAGGGTGTACACATTGATGTCGCGTACCGAGGTGGTGAGTGTTTGCTGCCCGGAGAGCGTGAAGCGCTCATGGTCATAATACAGCAGCTGTTGCAGCTTCACGGTGCTTCCCGGATCGCTTATCTGCGGCACCCAGTCGGCCCGGCTGAACCGTGTGACGCCGTTGGTGTTCAGCGCGTCATTCAGGACCAGGTTGGCCCCGGCAAGCGTTTCCAGCTCCTGCACCAGCAGCAGATCCGGACGGATGTGGTCGATGATGCGGGCCAGGGTATCCTGGCGCCCCGCCGGAACCGGCTCGGGGAAGGCCAGAAGGTTGTACGACATCACCCGGAAGGTGGTCTGCGCCGCCGCCGGGGCAAGTGCGCAGAGGATGCAGAGGGCCATGCCGGCCAGGCGGGCCGGGAGCAGTATTGGGCTGGGAGTGTGGCAGTGCATCAGGTGCCAAAGGTACCCACCAAGGCCGCGCGCATCAGGCCGGCGAGCTCCTTGGCCACCACGGGCCAGGCATGGACATGCAGCCACCAGGTGCGCGGCGGAACGCGCGGGTCGTTCAGGGCGATAACACCTACGAGCACGGTGCCTTCGTTGGCGCGCAAATGGGCTTTCCAGCTGCGCCGGGCGTGCACTCCCAGGCTCACCAGTTCATAGGCGCCCACGCCGGCCCACCGTGCCTGCTGTGCCATGGCATCGGCCGACGCCACCGTGCGCCCGCGTGCATCGGCCAGGCCGGGTACGGCCAGCACGCGGTCCGCCGGCAGGCCCAGTGCCACCAGTTGCTGCGCGCGGTGCCCGGCCCAGGTGAGGTCGCAGGGCAGCGTTGCACCCCTGGCGTTGCACACCTGGAGGGTGTGCCCAGCCGCGGCCGGACCCCTTTCCGCATGTGCCACGGAGCGCACGAAGAGCAGGGCGGTGCTGTCCACTGGCGGCCCACTACGCCGGGCGTTGAGGCTCCATCGCGCGGTGGCATGCGGAAGCACCACGTCCACGGGCTGCGTACCCCGGTCGATCGTGCCTGTGCGCACCGGTTTCCCGTCCGCCCGCAATTCCCAGTGTACGCCGGGCAGCCCGGCCAGCTCCAGCCGCCAGGGACCCCCCAGGTCGCCGGATGCCACCAGCGTATCTCCCGCGATCAGGTACCGGGCCAGTGGCCGTTCGCCGCCGGTTACGAAAACCTGTTCGATGTCGCGCGCCACCGCGAGCCGCACGATCGCGGGCAGGTGGTATGTTGGGATCCAGCCCTCCACCATCAGGGTGCGTGCACCCACAGGTGCCGTGATGGCCAGCCAGGGTGCCACGGTGAGCAGGCCGATGGCCACAAGGGCGGCCGCGAGGAGCAGCAGGGAGCGCTGCCGGCTCATCCCTCGTCGGCTATGGCATTGCGCAGTTCCTGCAACTCGGCGCGCGTGCGCCGGTCGCCGGCCACGATGCACTGCAGCTGTCCTACTTCGCACACATGCACCGCATCGTGCGTGCGGCCTTCCGCTGCCAGCAGTTGGGCCAGCTGGTAATAGGTCGCGATGTGCCGGGGCTCATCGCGCACCAGGTGCTCCAGGTCGGCAATGGCCGCCGCGGTGTTGCCCGATCGCTTATGCTCGAGCGCTATGGCATAGCGAAGGAAGACATCCCCAGGCTCGTCGGCCAGCAGGGCGCGCAGCTGGTGCAGGCGGTCGGTGCTCATGGAGCGGTGTGCGCGCCTCGCCAGGCCTGGCGGAAGGTGTCGGCGGCGTCGATGCGTGCCAGGCGCCCGTGCTCCATCTCGGCGATGCGGTCGGCCAGGTGCAGGGCATCGGCGCGGTCGTGTGTCACCACCACGGCGCCGGTACCATGTGCGCGCAGGATGCGCAGCACTTCTGCGCGAACGCTGTGGCGCGTTGCGGGGTCAAGGTCGCTGAAGGGCTCGTCCATCAGCATCAGTGCGGGGCGGCGCACCAGGCTGCGGGCGATGGCCGCGCGCTGCTGCTGACCGCCGCTGAGCTGGTGCGGGTAGCGGTCGCCCAGCCCCTCCAGCCCCACGGCGGCCAGTTCCTCGTGCACGCGACGGTCCCGATCGGCGCGTGGAAGACCGGCGAGGCCGAAGGCCACGTTGCCCTGAACGGTGAGGTGTGGGAAGAGCGCCAGGCCCTGGAAGACGAAGCCCACCGGGCGCGCTTCGGGCGCCACCCAGGTGCCGGCATCGGCCATGGGGCGGCCCTGCACGGCGATGGTGCCGCTGGTGGGCCTTTCCAGCCCGGCGATCAGCCGCAGCAGGCTGGTCTTGCCGCAGCCACTGGGCCCCACCACCACCAGCACTTCCCCTGCACCGAGTTCCACGTGCAGGCCATCCACCACGGCACGGCCGTCGTGGGCGAAGTGCAGGTCGCGGATGGCGAGGAGGGTAGGCGCGGGCGGCAAGGCACTGCGAAGCTACGGGCAGGTCGGTTCAGCTACCCCAACACCTCCTGTGCAGCGATGCCCTCCGCGCAGCGGAAATGCCCCTTCGGACAGGCGCTGTGGCCGTGGAGGCCGCATGGGCGGCAGTCCAGGCGCTCCGCGGTCTGCACCACCCGGCCGTTGGGCCGCAGGGGGCCGAAGCCGAAGGCCGGCACCGTGCTGCAGAAAAGCGCCGTAACCGGGGCGTTCATGGCACTGGCCAGGTGGAGCGGGGCGCTGTCGTTCACGTAGTTCATTTGCGCACCCTGCATCAGGGCTGCTGTGCCGAGCAATGAGGTCCGTCCGGCCAGCACCTCGCCACGTCCGGCCTGCTCTGCAATGGCCCTGCACAGCCCGGCATCGCCCGGTGCACCGATGAGCAGCACCCGCATCTCCACCGGCAGCAACATGATGAGCTCCACCCATCTGGCCCGCGGCCACTGCTTGGTGAACCACACCGAGGCGGGGGCGATGCAGACGTAGCTGCCCGCGGTGTATCCGCCCGTTTCGTCCCGGGCACTGGTGGTGGGGTACAGGCGCGGAAGGGGGCGGGAACCATCCGTAAGGTGCACGATCAGCGCGTTGAGGCGGTCCATTTCGTGCGGCGCATCTCCGGTCGGTTCGGACCCGTCGCCGATCACGTGCTTCACCCTGCGCGTGAACAAGGCGCTGAGCGGATTCTTGTCGTAGCCCACCTTCTCCCTCCCGCGTGCCAGGATGGTGATCAGGCCTGTGCTCAAGTAGCGCTGGCAGTTGATGATGTGGTCGTACCGGGTGCGCCGCAGCCGGAGGATCAGCGCCAGCAGGTTGGCCAGCTTCGCCCGGCCCTTGTCCCACACGTGCACCTGCGCCAGGTGGGGGTGCCCCTCGAACAGTCCCTCGTTGCCCTTGCGCACCACGAGCTCGATGACCGCATCGGGGTGGAAAAGGTGCAGTTTCTCCACGAGCCCGGAGGCCAGCACCGCATCGCCCAGGAAGGCGGTCTGGATCACCAGCACGCGTTTCATGCCCGGGCGGGGATGATGAGCACCTTGTCGATGCGGTTGCCGTCCATGTCCAGCACTTCGCCGGTGAAGCGCTCCTCCGCGATGCGGTCACCGGCCACCGGGATGCGTTCCAGACGGCCCAGGAAGTAGCCGGCCACGGTGGCGTAGCTGGTGTCCTCCTCGTTGATTAGGGTCCGTCCCAGGCGCTGGTTCAGGTCGCCGATGAGCACCTGCCCGTCCACCAGGTAGCTGCCGTCCGCGCGCTGCACCACCTCGCCCTGGTTCTCCTCGTTCTCGTCCGGCAGGTCGCCCACGATGGCTTCGGTGAGGTCGTGCAGGGTGACCACGCCCTCGAACTGGCCGTGCTCGTCCACCACGAGGGCGATGTACCTCTTGTTGCGCTTGAACAGCTTGAGGATGTCGAAGGCCTCGGCGTTCTCGGGCACGATGATGGCGGGGTCCACCACGCGTGCCAGCGTGAAGCCGGGCGTGCCCACCTGTTCCAGCAGGTCACGCGCGTTGAGGGTGCCCTCGGGCTCGTCCACGGTACCGCGGCACACCGGGAACTTGGAGCGCAAACTGTCGCGCACCTGCGCCTCGATGGCGTCCAGCGGGCGTGTGCTGTCGATCCACTCCACCTGCCCGCGGTGGGTCATCAGGGTGCGGGCGCGCTGCGCGCTGAAGCGGAGCAGGTTCTGGTGTGCCTCGCTCTCCTCCTTGTCCAGCACGCCCTGCAAGTTGGCCGTGCGGATGATGGCGCGCAGTTCCTCCTCACTCAGGGCGGCGCCCTTGTCCTCGCGCACGGGGATGAGCTTCATGAGCAGCGAGGTGGACAGGGCGAGCAACCGTACGATGGGGTAGGTGGCCAGGGTGATCACCCGGATGATCGGTGCCGCGAACAGGGCGATGGGTTCCGGTGCGCTCATGGCCACCGATTTGGGCACCAGCTCGCCCACCACGATGGTGAAGTAGGTGATGCCGCCGATGACCACCACGAACGCGGTGTTCGCCGCATAGGGGGCCACGGCGGGCCAGGCCATCAGCAGGTGCTGCATGTCGTCGGTGAGCGCTGCGCCCCCGTAAGCACCGGCGATGATGCCGATGAGTGTGATGCCCACCTGCACGGAGCTCAGGAAGGCCTCGGGGTCGGCCAGCAGCTTCAGGATCGTCCGCGCCCGGCGGTCGCCCTGGTCGGCCAGCGCCTGCATGCGCGAAGGTTTCACGCTCACCAGCGCGATCTCGCTCAGCGAGAAGAACCCGTTGAGCAGGGTGAGCAGGATGATGACCAGCACCTCCATGGCCTACACCGCCACGTTGTGCTCGCGAAGCGCCTCG
>CAZUNW010000084.1:0-9929 GCA_964621425.1 uncultured Chryseobacterium sp.
CTCTGCCTTTCCAAGGCACTTCTCGTAGTTCTCGTCCACGTAGAGCACGAGCAGGTCCTCGTACACGTGTTTCTGGGCGGTTGCGCCCAGTGCGCTTCCGGCGAGGAGCGCGGCGGCGATCAGGTGCTTCATGCGGTGTGTATCGGTCGTTGTTGGGCAAGAACGATGCCGAAGATAGCCGTATCGCGCTGAGCGTGGCGACCCTTCAGTCGATACCCCGGGCGGACCGGACGCGCTCCCAGGCCTCCTGCACCTTCTTGAACGTCTCGGCGGCCGCGCGCTGCACCTCCTCCCCCATGGCCGCGACCCGGTCCGGGTGGTGCTTCATGGCCATGCGGCGGTAGGCCTTTTTCACTTCGTCATCGCTGGCGGAGGGGTCCACCTCCAGGATGCGGTAGGCATGGTCCACATCACCGCGGCCGAACATCGCACTGATGCTGGACAGGTCCTTGTCGCTGACGTTCAGCAGGGACGCGATGCGCCGGATCAGCTCAACCTCCCCCCGTGTGACGCTACCGTCGGCATGCGCCAGCCCGATGAGGTAGTGGAGCAGCTGCAGCCGGGCCGGATGGGGCATGTGCCGCCGGACCTGTTCACACACGCCCTGCAGATCGATCTGCTGCTTGAGGACCTCGCGCAGCACGAGCAGCAGCTGCTGGGCCTGGGGTTCACCGAACTGCTTGCGAAAGAAGGCCCGGGCCAGGTCGAGTTCCGCACGGGTGACGCGGCCGTCCGCCTTCATAAGGGCGGCCGTTAGCACGACCAGGCTCAGAGCGATGTCTCCCTGGGTGGTGGCCTGAGGACGCCCCCCCTGCCTGCGCGGGTCCGGGCCCTTTCTGCCATCCTCCGGCGCTCCCGTGCGCATGCCGTCCATCAAGGCGCCAACGGCAAAGCCCACAAGCCCTCCGATGGGCCCGGCAAAGGCCCAGCCCAAACCACCACCGATCCACTTCGAGT
The DNA here is from genome assembly GCA_964621425.1 of uncultured Chryseobacterium sp. Classification (GTDB taxonomy): domain Bacteria; phylum Bacteroidota; class Bacteroidia; order Flavobacteriales_F; family PHOS-HE28; genus PHOS-HE28. Next base: position 958 of record CAZUNW010000084.1, read on the forward strand.
AGCTCATGCCTCACCAGCTGCCTCCAGCGCCGCCGCCGCCGAAACTACCACCGCCGAAGCCACCGAAACCACCACCCCCTCCTCCACCGGTAAAGCCGCCCCAGCGTCCACTGTGCCTGCGGTCGATCTGCGTAAGCAGCCACCAGGCCGTCCAGAAGTCCACGTTGTTGGTACGGGCATAGCGCTTCGCCCGGTCGCGCACGCTCCATAGCACTACGCCGATCACGAGGGCGAACAGGACGAACACGGGCCAGGGAATACCGGGACGGCCATAGCTGCGGTGGTCGAACTCACCCTTCGCAAGGCTCATCAGCACGTCCGTGGCCTTGTCGATGCCCTCAAAGTATTCACCCACCCTGAATCGCGGAATGAGCTCCTGCTCCACGATGCGCTTGCAGGTAAGGTCCGGGATGACGCCCTCCAGCCCGTATCCGGTGGCGATGAACACCTTGCGCTGGCCTGGGGGACCAGTGGGCTTTATGAGGAGCACCACGCCGTTGTCGGACCCCTTTGCGCCAATGCCCCACGACTCACCCACCAGGAAGGCGAACTCGCTCTCCGGGTAGCCACAAAGGGTGTCCACCACAAGGACCAGGATGCGGTTGCTTGTCTCACGGGCGAAGCGGGACAGTTTCCGATCCAGGAGCTCCACCTCCTCCCGACCAAGCAGTGGTGTGAACTGGAACACCAGTTGGTCCTGCGCTGAAAGCGCCGGAGCCTTGGGCAGGCAGGGCTCCTCCGCTGCCGGCAGGGCCGATGCGGCCAGAAGGCCCAGGAGCAGCAGGAACAGGCACCTCATCGGATGCTGAGCTCGTCCGTCAGCTCGTTGCGGTCGCCGGCGTGGCGCGGGAAATGGTGGCGCAACTTTTCACCCACCATGGCCACGGCCTCAACAAGTCCGTCCGCGTTGCGTCCGGCCGCGAAATGCAGGCGGAGGATGGCCAGCACATCGTTCCAGAAGCCTTCAGGAACGACCGAATGGATGCCCGCATCGCCGATCACGGCCAGTCGGTGGTCCAACACGCTCACATAGATGAGGACGCCATTGCGCGCGGCGGTCCGGTGCATGCCCAGTTCCTCGAAGATGAAGGCGGCATGGTCGAGCACATCCTCTCCGCACCGGTCCTCAAGGTGCACACGGAGCTCTCCGCTGGTGGCCAGCTCGGCAGCCGCGATGGCCCGCTTCACACGCTCCCGCTCGGCCACGGTCAGGAACCGCTCGGCCGCTGTCTCCCCGGCACCGGGCATGGTCACTTGAAGGAGATGTCCGGCGCGTTCTCGGTGCCTTCGCGGGCCTCGAAGTAGCCCTTCTCTGTGAACCCAAATATTCCTGAAAGGAGGTTGCCGGGGAAGCGCTTGATACGGGTGTTCAGCTCACGCGCCGCATCGTTGTACCTGCGGCGCTCCACGCCGATCCGGTTCTCCATGCCCTCGTACTGGGCTTGGAAATCCCGGAAAGCTGCAGTGGTCTGAAGGTTCGGGTATTGTTCCACGGTGGCCATCAGGCGGGATAGTGCACCGGTGAACTGCCCTTGGGCCTGTTCAAAGGCCTTGATGTTCTCGGGTGTGAGCTTGTCGCCGGAAAGGGTGATGCCTGTGGCCTTGGCCCGGGCTTCCACCCCCTCGCGCAGGGTCTTGTTCTCTAATGCTACCGACCCCTTGATGATCTCCACGAGGTTCTTGCTCTTGTCGGCACGCAACTGGTAGGCGTTCTCCACGTTGCTCCATTGCCGGGCCACGTCCTCGTTGAGGCCGATGGTCCCGTTGTAGAAGCCGACCGTCCAGAGTACGAGGGCAACGATCAGGCCGAGGCCGATAAGCTGGGGTAGTCGTTTCATTTCGGTCCGGGTGTAGGCCACAAAGATGGGTAGTGGGGGCGCACCGGACCACGCGCATGGGCCGGACGGCGATCAGCCGGGATGAACGGGGTCAGTCCTTGAAGATGGCCGTCACGGGCTCCCCATCAGCATCGAGGTGGCCGCGGTACATGCCCGTGCAATTGAAGTCCATCACCACATTGCCCAGTAGATCCACGGCGATCATCCCACCATCACCACGCAGGGGCGGCAGCTTCTCGTGAACCACGGTGCGCACAGCGGCCTCCAGTGAAAGTCCGCCATAGGCCATGAGGGCATGCACATCATGCGCGGCAACGGCGCGGATGAAGCTTTCCCCATGGCCCGTGCAGCTCACCGCGCAGGTGGCGTCGTTGGCGTAGGTCCCCGCCCCGATCAGCGGGCTGTCACCGATGCGCATCCAGCGCTTGTTGGTCATTCCACCCGTGCTGGTGGCGGCGGCCAGGTGGCCATGCATGTCACGCGCCACGGCGCCAACGGTTCCGTAGCGGTGTTCACCATCGCTGTGGTCCAGCCGGTAACTGTCGGTGCCCTTCGTCCGCCTCCACTGGTCGTAGCGGAACTGATCGAAGAAATACTGGTCATCCTCCAGCTCGATGCGTTCGCGGTGGGCGAACTCGAAAGCGCCGGGACCGCTGATGAGCACATGTGGGCTGCGTTCCATCACCCGGCGTGCGAGGCGGATGGGGTTGCGTACGTTCTGCACACAGGCCACGGCACCGGCCTCCAGGGTGTCACCCCGCATCAACGCGGCGTCCATCTCGTGCTGCCCGTCGGCATTGAACACCGCACCGCGGCCCGCATTGAAGTGCGGGCAGTCCTCCAGGCTGCGGACCGCGACCTCCACGGCATCCAGGGCGCTGCCGCCCTCCCTGAGCACCTGGCCGCCAAGGCGCAGGGACGCCGCCAATCCCTCCCGGTAGGCCTTTTCCCGGTCGGTGTCCATGTCGGCACGGGCAATTGTGCCTGCACCACCGTGCACGGCTAGGGCGAAACGCGGGCTTGGGGACATGGTCAGCGCTGGTCGTTGGGGCGGTGAAAGTAGGGGACCGCCCATCCCACGGCCGCGCCTGCGAGGCAACCTGCCAACACGTCCGTGGGGAAATGCCTTCCGGCACGCACCCGAAGCCACCCCATCACTGCCGGTATGGCCACGGCCCCGGCCCAGGTGGCGGTGCGTACGGCCGGATCCACATCGGAACGGTCCACCAGCATCGCCGCACTGATGGTCAATGCGGCGGTATTCGCAGCATGCCCGCTCCAGAACGAACGGAACGCATCGCGCCCACGGCGCTCGCGCATCGGCGCTTCCGGATTGAGCACGCAGGGCCTTGGGCGCTGTACGACCGACTTCACAAGGCTGGTGAGCCCCGCCGACAGCAGCAGGCTCTCACCCGTGATGGCCAGGGAAGTGCCGGGCGCATCACCCCCATCCGCCAGCACGGGTCCCACAGCGGCCAGCACCAGGGCCGAAACGAAGAGCAGGTCCCCCGCCCGGTGTGCAGGCTCGGACCAGTAATAGGAGGCGCAGCGGTCCACGGCAGGCAGGCCGGCCCGATCGCGCAGCCCATGGCGGGCCCACAACGCGGCGGTGTCCATGGGCACCCATCGGGCCGCTACGTTCAGCCCGAGTCCGGCACCAACGAAGGACGCCTCCCGCCCAGCGGACAGCGTGTACCCCTGTTGGGCGGGGAGCGCACGCGGAGTACCGAGACAGACCGCCGCCAACAGCGCGGCCCGGAGCGATGCCCCGGGCCGCGCCATCCGATGCTGCGAACGATCAGTCACCGATGAGGACACCGTCCGCCAGGAACGTGTAGGCGATCTTGGGTTCGGTGATACGCTCAACCTCCTCCTTGGTCTTGCCCGCATCCTCCGCATAGTGGCGCAGGGTGGGGACATCGATCACCTCCTTGGTGGCCACGCCCTGCATGATGGCCCGCTTGCCGTTGAGCCCCTGCGTGGGTACAAAGAAGCCGTAATCCAGGAACCGCACCTTCATCACTTCACCGTTGGGGAGGGCGACATCCATCCAGCAACCCTTCTTCGCACAACTGCCGAGCACCTCCACCGCCACCTTGGCGTTGACCTCTTCGCTGCCCTTCATACGGTCCATCAGCTCGTGGACGCTGAGGGCGCCGTCTGGGGTGATGGACTTGCCGTAGCTCTCCATCGGCACCGGCGCACCGGAGGCATTGCGGGCGGGGGTCTGGGCCTGTGCGGCGGCCGGGCAGAGCAACAGGGCTCCGGCGAACAGCAGGGTGTGGATGGTCTTCATGGTGGCACGCCTTGGCCCGGCGCGGGCATTTGAGGTTTCGTAATACAAAGGTGCGCTTCTTTCCCGTGCCATGGAAGGCCAGGACGAACGGAGGCGACCGCCCCCCCTAGGGCAAGCATCATGCCATGGCCCATCAACAGGCGGTCATGGGAACTTCGCGGCGAACGGATCACCGGCAAGGTGGGTGCATCTTGAACTTCGCAGCATGGCCAGGTCTGGAAAGGTGGTAATCGGACGGGTGGAGCACATCGCCCTTCCGGGACTGGGTATAGGGCGTGTACAGGCCAAGATCGATACGGGGGCCTACCGCAGTGCCCTGCACTACCAGCGTGTGCGCAAGAGGACGGTGGACGGTACCGCATTGCTGGCCGTGACCTTCCAGATGGGCGGCAAGCGCCGCACCAAGCTCTTCAAGCGCTTCAAGCGGGTCACGGTGAAGAGCAGTACAGGCCAGACCACCCGACGCTACCTCATCAGCACACGCGTGCGGCTGGACGGCCATGTGGTGCGCACGCAGTTCACCCTGTTCGACCGCAGCGACATGAAGCACCAGGTGCTTCTGGGCCGCAAGTTCCTGCGGGGCCGCTTCGTGGTGGACGTGAGCGCCAGGGACCTGCTGGGCTGATCACGCGCCGGGCCCTCCGGACGTAGGGCGTCGGCTGCGCTTTTCGGCGGGTGTCGGTGCGGGGGCCCAGTCCTCCGAGTAAGGCACAAGGCCGGCCCCTTCGCGCACCCGCTCCACCGCAAGACCATCGTCCAGGTAGCGTCTCCAAGTGGTGAAGGCGGCATGCCCACGGTCACGCAGGATGATCAGCGCGGTATTGACCCCCGACTTCACGGCGATGGGAACTCCACCCCCCAGGTCGGCCCAGTGCCCGCCGAGCAACAGCCCTGGTACCGGGGTGCGGTAATGGGCGATGCCGGCCTTGAAGTTCTCCTTGCCCGGCTTGGCGCCCATCATGCTACCCATGCGATTGCCGGTGTACCGCCAATGGGTGACGGGGGTGGCCACGTCGCATAGGACGATGTGGCTCCGCAGCCCGGGTGCAAGTTCGCGCTCCACCCGGTCAATGAGCGTATCGGCCACGCGCTGCTTCAACCGCTCATAGGCCTCGCCGCGGACAGGCAGCCCGTTCGCATCGCGTTCGGTGGCCCAGGTGGCGTGGTCGGTGAAGAGCGCGGGCACGTAGAGGGTGAGGGTGCCCATGCCGGACGGGGCCATGCTCTCGTCCCTGAGGCTGGGGGCCAGGATGCTGATGCCGCTGCTTGCAGCGTCCGTGCCACCATGGGCATCACGCGGCACATCGTCCCGATGCAGGTAGATGAGCTCCTCATTGAAGCCAAGCTGCTCGGCGGGCACGTCCAACCCGAGCGAAACGGTGACGGAGCTGCTGTAGAGGACAGCCTCCCGCAGCTTCGCCTTGAGCTTCTCCGGCACGGCTTCAGGCGGCAGCATGCGCTCGTATAGGGTCTCCACATCGCACGCAGCGATCACCTGGCCGGCCCGCACGGCGAAGGGCGCTCCACGGAGCTCACCCTCCACCCCGGCGCATCGCCCTTGTTCCAATAGGATCCGCGTGACGCGGCTGCGGTAGTGGATGTGCCCGCCAAGGCGCTGTACCACGTGGGCCAGCCATTCGGGGAACACCTGGCTGCCACCCTTCGGGGGGCTCTGGTAGTCGCCGAAATAGGCCCAACCGATGGGTACCAGGCAGGCAAGCAGCTCCTGTTCGCTGCTGAAGAGCTTATGGAGCGCAGGGTCCTTGAAGTAGCGCTCCAGCCCCTTGCGCACGCCGGTATCGCCTTGGTAGCCGAGGTGCTTGATGAAGGGCAGGGCGAAGCGCAGCCGCCGCATGTTGTAAGCGATGCGCTCCAAAGGGCCCATCGTCTCCTGCGCACGGATGAGCGAGCCGCTGCGCTCGAAGGAGCGGCCGAGCTTCCATGCATCGCGGAAAAACCGGTCGATACCGGTCCGTTCATGCGGGAACCGGCGGATGAGCTCTTCACGGAGATCGTCCGGCCGGTCGGTCAGCAGCAGATCCACCGATGGGCTCTTCCAGCGCCGGATGCGCTTCTGCGGACGGGCCACCGGGTGATCGCGACCGATGAGGTCGAACACCCGGGTGACATACCCGTGCGGACCGCATTGGTTTAGCCAGTGTATCGCACTATCGAAGCGGAAGTCCTTGCGGCGGAAACCGGCCAGGTAGCCACCAGGCCTGGCGTCCATCTCCAGCACGCAGACGCGCAGCCCGGAGCGCGCCAGGATCGCGGCCGAAGTAAGGCCGCTGATGCCCGCACCGATCACCACCACATCGTATGTCCCCGTGGGTAATTCCTGCGCCATGCGGTCAGCGGGCGATGGTGGATGAGCGGGTCATGGTCCAGGAGCCGCGGTTAGCGGAGCACGTCCTGTGCGATTCTACGAGGAACACGGACTGCATCATGCCCGCGGCCTTGGCCACGGCAGGAAGCGGGGCACCCGGACCATGTGGTCGCGGTAGGCCGGATACTTGCCGGCCGAGATGCCCTCGCTGAAATCGGCGCTGCCTTGGAAGAGCAGAACGAGCAGCAACGCACCGCACAGGCTCCAATTCACCCAGCGACCCGTGGCCGCCACGCTGAACCCGTAGAACACGATCCACTGCGCCTGCTCGGCCATGTAGTTGGGATGCCGCGCAAATCCCCACAGCCCATCATGCACGAAACCCTTTGCAAACCGACCCGTCAGTGGCTCCCCGGCCCCGATGAGGCGGTGTTTCTCCCGCTGGAAATCCCATTGTTGCTGGTCCGCAACGGTCTCTATCACCAGGAAGAACAGCATGCCAAGCGCCAGCGATACATCGGCCGCACCAAGTTCGCCCGGGGTATCCACCACCAGCAGCATGGGCAGGGTGAACAACAACACCAGGCCCAGCTGATAGAGGGAGATGAAGCCCAAGTTGAAAAGGCGCCAAACCCAGGGGTTGGCCAGGAGGGGGTTGCGGCGCAGCACCTCCCAGCGGTAGTCCTCCTCGCCCGCCCAAAAACGCAAGCTGTAGCCGCCCCGCCTCCCGAAGTTGTACGTGAGGCGCAGCCCCCACGCGGTGATCAGCCCGGCCATAAGGAGCACCCGCGGTGTATACCCCGCGGCGTCCGCCATCACCCAGGCATACACCGGAGGCATCAGGCTCCACAACTTGTCCACCTGGCTACAGTTGCGGGTGAGCTCGGCCACGACGAAGGTGAGCAGTGCCGTGGCGATATAGATGCGCAGCAGCATGCCCAGGGCATGGCCCTGCAGCGGTGTGAGCGGGGCGTCAGCGAAGTAGGACACGATGGGCACGAGCACGAGCGTGACCAGCAGCAGGAGGATGGTGCGGCGCATGGACCACAAAGGAACGCAGTAGGACGCGTCATCGTGCCCGGACAGGGCATCATCCGGCGCATTGTAGCTTGGGCACATGCGGGTCCCCCTTCTCCTGTTCCAACTGCTGTCCCTATGTCCGTCCTCCGCCATGAACGGCATGCGCGAGGTGAAGGACTTCGGCCCCGATCCGGGCAATCTGCGCATGTTCGTGTACGGCTCGGAGGGAACGGCCGCGGAACCTCGACCAATGGTGGTCGTGCTGCATGGCTGCACACAGGGTGCGAGGCGTATCGCCGAGCTCAGCGGATGGAACGAACTGGCCGATCGCGAGGGCTTCCAGGTGCTTTATGTGCAGCAGCGATCGGTCAACAACGGCCTGCGCTGCTTCAATTGGTTCAAGCGGGATGACATCCTGCCCGGGGAGGGTGAGGTGGGCTCTGTGACAAGCATGGTGCGGCATGCCGTGGAGCACCTTGGGGCCGATGCCGGGCGCATCCACCTGTACGGCGTATCGAGCGGGGGGGCGATGGCCGCCGCGCTCATGGCCTGTGCACCGGACCTTTTCGCGCACGTGGCCATCTTCGCCGGCACACCCTACCGCGCAGCGCGGAGCACCTTGGACGCGCGGCGGGTGCTGCGTGATCCGCGCCTCACCCCGCCGGAGACATGGGCCGCGCATGTCACCGCGTTGCATCCCGGGCGCTCGGCACCATTCCCGCCCCTCATCGTGCTGCATGGGACCCGCGACAAGGTGGTGGACTTCGGACACGGCCTGGCATTGGTGGCGCAGTGGACGGCCGTGGCAGGAACCGACACGGTCCCGGACGAGGTCGAACCGGCCTTCCGTGCGGCACCGGCGGTGGAGCGAAGCGCCTACAATGCGGCGACCGGGACCGTGGTGACGCTTTACCGGATCGATGGACTCGGCCACCAGCTTCCCATCGACCCGGGCGAGCGACCGGACCAGGGTGGCAAACGCAGCTGGGTGAGCCGCGATGTGGACCTACACAGCACCTGGCTGGTGGCGCAGGCCTTCGGGCTGCTGGACTGAGCGGTGCGGCCTATACGTGCCGCTCGATGAACTTCACGACCTCGCCGGCGATGTCCTTGCCGGTGGCGCCCTCGATTCCCTCCAGGCCGGGCGAACTGTTCACCTCGATCACCAGCGGGCCGCGGTCGCTCTGAAGCATGTCCACGCCAGCCACGTGCAGGCCGAGTGCCTTGGCCGCCTTGATCGCGGTGACCTCCTCCTCATGCGTAAGCTCGATCAGCTTGGCGGAGCCCCCACGGTGCAGGTTGCTCCGGAATTCACCCTCCTTGCCGGTACGCTTCATGGCTCCCACCACACGCCCGTCGACCACGAAGGCGCGGATGTCCATGCCACGGCTCTCCTTGATGAACTCCTGGACGATCACACGCGCCTTCAGGCTGTTGAAGGCCTCGCACACCGCCACGGCCGCCTTCTTGGTGTCCGCCAGCACCACGCCCA
>CAZUNW010000085.1:0-7937 GCA_964621425.1 uncultured Chryseobacterium sp.
GTGGGCGTGCTGGTGAACACCAGCTTCAACGTACGCGGCGAACCGATCGTGTGCACGCCGGAGGACGCCTACCGCTGCTTCATGCGCACGGAGATGGACGCGCTGGTGCTCGGCGACCACCTCTTCCTCAAGGCCGAACAGCCGGCCTGGCAACGCACGGACGACTGGAAGGAGGAGTTCGTGCTGGACTGACATGGCACGCCGCGCCGGCACCACCCTGCTGCTGGTCCTCTTCACACTGCTCGCCGCGGAAGTGCTGCTGCGCATCCTACCCCCGTTCGGCATCCGTGTGCAGGGCGACCGCATCGTGCTGCCCACCGATGTGGAGGACGTGGTGCGGGGCTCCACCCTGCCCGGCACCGACCCGGTGATACGGCTGCGGCGCAACCACCTGGGATTTAGGGGTCCGGACCTCCCCGCGGACACGGCCGGCCTGCTGCGCATCGTGGCCGTGGGCGGTAGCACCACAGAGTGCATGTACCTCGGCGATGGTCAGGACTGGCCCGCGCTGCTGGGCGCGCGCCTCGAGCGCAGGTCGCTGCACACATGGATGAACAACGCCGGCCTGGACGGCCACAGCACCTTCGGCCACGCCGTGCTGCTGGAGGACCGCGTGCTGGCCATACGCCCCGGGGTGGTGCTGCTGCTGGTGGGGGCGAACGAGCTGGGACGCACCGACCTGGGACGCTTCGACCGCGCCCAATGGCGCAGGGAGGGAAGGCGGTGGAGCGAGCAAAGCGCGATCGTGCGCACCTGGCGGGCCTGGCGACAGGCACGCACCGTGCGCGCGGCAGGCATCGGCCATCGCGCGCTGGATCTGCATGCGGAGGCAGCGCCCCTGCCGCCGGACAGTGCCACGCTGCTGCTGGACCGCGAACGCGACCTGCTGCCCGCCTACCGCGAACGCCTTGATGGCCTGATCGCCCTGTGCCGTTCCCACGGTGCCGTACCCGTGCTGCTCACCCAGCCGTGCATGGCCGCGAACGTGCAGGACACGGCCCTCGCCGTTCGGCTCTTGGACACGCGCCTGGTGGCCGATTGTGATGGGCGCACACTTCTGCGCCGGCTTGACCTGGTGAATACGGCCACCCGGCAGGTGGCGAACGCCCGGGGCGTGGCATTGGTCGACCTCGCCGCCGAACTACCGGGCGGTGTGGCCAACTTCTACGACGCGTTCCATTTCACCAAGGCGGGGGCCGCTGCTGTGGCCGACCTTTGCGCACAGCGGCTCGTGCCCTACCTTGCCACCCGGTACCCGCACCATACCGCGCACTGAACCATGGATTTCCTGAAGGACCTCTGGGGCTTCCTGTGGAGCCGCAAGAAATGGTGGCTCGCCCCCGTGATCATCGTGCTGCTGCTGCTCGGTGTGCTGCTGGTGATCGGCGGCGGTTCGGCCGTGGCGCCCTTCATCTACACCCTGTTCTGAGCGATGGCCGCGGCACCCAGGCCCGAGGATCGCACCGATGCCAGCATGCTGGCCATCACCACGGGCTTCCTGGTGCTGTTCCTGGTATTCCACAAACCGTGGATGCTGCTGGTGGCCGTGGGCGCCGGTGCCACTGGCCTGCTGTTGCCCCCGCTGGCACGCCTGGTGCATCTGGGCTGGATGAAACTGGCCCACATGCTCGGCTGGTTCAACGGGCGGGTGTTGCTGGGGCTGGTGTTCTTCGCACTGCTCACCCCCATCGCCCTGTTGCGGCGCCTGGGCCGTGCGGACGGGCTGGCCCTGCGCAAGCCCAAGGGAAGCCTGTGGACCGTCCGGGACCACACCTACACGCCGAAGGACCTCGAAACGCCCTGGTAGGGCTCAGGAGGTCACCCCTTCAGCTTCGGGTTGTTCCGATGCCGATCGGCATCGCGTGCGGTCTTCGCCGCCATGCGGCGTTCCCATGCCTTCCCCAGGTCAGTGCCGCTCTGGTTGGCCAGACATAGGACCACGAACAGCACATCGGCCAGCTCCTCCCCCAGGTCCCTGCCCCGGTCGCCCTCCTTCTCGCTCTGCTCCCCAAAGCGCCGGGCCATGATGCGGGCCACCTCACCCACCTCCTCGGTCAGCATGGCCATGTTCGTGAGGGGATCGAAGTAGCGCACACCCACCGTCCGCACCCAATCGTCCACCTCTTGCTGAAGGGCCCCAAGGCCGGTTTTGCCATACGCCGGGTAACTCATACCTTGCATCTCCATGAAGCGGTCACTTTTGCACAAAAGTCTGTTGGCAACGGCTATCCTGCTGCTCCTTGGCGCCCCCCCCTGCCTTGGACAAGGGTATTCCACCGAGGACGTTGTCCTGGTGCAGGGCGTGATCGACGGCATCGGGGAGGCGGGTGACGCGGCACAGGCGCGTGCCCTGATCGCCTCCCTGCCGGACGTGAAGATGATCCGGGTTTGCCCCGACACCCACAACGCCTACATCAAGGCGATCCCCGGGCACCACCTGACAACGGCCGCCGTGAACGAGGCGCTCGCTGCGGGCGGGTTCCGCATCCGGTGCTTCCAGCAGGTCCAGCACAGCGCAGACTTCACTCCCCTGAACCCCGCAAACTGCAGCGGAAGCAGCAGCGAGGTGCAGCAAGCGACCGAATGAGCCCATGATCAAGGACACGACCCTCCCCCATGGCGCGGCCGGTTCCAGCAAGGACCGCCCCTTCTCCCGGCTCCGCGCCGGGTTCGTTGTTCTTGCTGCACTGCTTTCCGCAGCCGCGCACGCCCAGCCGGGCCAGTGTCTGGCCGGCGGATGCCCCGGCCCGGGGACCGCTTTCGGCGTGGCGCAGACCACCACGTCCACGGCCTTCGTGAACTCGGTGGCCAACACGTGGGGCGGTGAGTACAACCTGTACAACGTGACGCTCGGCCAGCAGTACGAGTGGTCGCTCTGCCCGGCGGACGGTGCCGTGAACCCGACGGCGGATGCGGAGCTTACGCTCAAGAACGCGGCCAACGTGACCCTGTGCTACAGCGACGATGTCTGCGGCGCGGCGCCCAAGATCCTCTGGACCTCCACCCTCACCGGCCAGGTCCGGGTGCTCGTTACCCAGTTCAGCTGTGCCACGAATTCCAGTGCGCACACCGTGCGCTGGCGCTGCGTCACCTGCACCACCCCTCCTGCGGGTTGCCTCAACACCACGCCCTACCCGCTGACAGCGACGGCCGCGCCGACCACGAGCACCGCCGTGACCATCAGTACGTGCAACTTCCAGACGGAGTACAGCGAGATCTCCGGACTGGTGGCAGGCAGCACGTACCAGATCGGCAGCTCCTGCGGCGGGTATATCACCGTGCGTCAGACCACCTTCAACGGCACCATCGTGGCCCAGGGCAATGCCCCGCTGAACTTCACGCCGCCCACCAGCGGCACCTACTTCATCCATTGGAACACGAACAGCGCCTGCGGCACAGCCAGCACATGCTGCACCACGACCATCGCCTGCACCACCTGCTCGGTGCCGGTGGGATGCATCAACAACACGCCGTTCGGCAGCGTTGCGGCGCCGACGAACACGAACCCGGTCACTATCAGCACGTGCAGCTACCAGACCGAATACAGCACCATCACCGGGGTGGCGGCGGGCACCACCTACCAGCTCAACAGCTCCTGCGGCGGTTACGTCACCGTGCGCCAGAACACCTTCAACGGCCCGATCGTGGCACAGGGCAACGCCCCGCTCAACTTCACCGCTCCCGCCGCCGGCACCTACTTCGTGCACTGGAACACCAATGCGGCCTGCGGCACGGCCACCATCTGCTGCACCACGACCATAACCTGCACCACCTGCTCCACAACGGGCTGCGTGAACACGGTGCCCTTCGGGTCCATCACCGCGCCCTTCAACGACACCCCGGTGACCATCAGCAACTGCAGCTACCAGACCGAGTACAGCACCATCAGCGGTGTTGTGGCCGGTGAGACCTACATCATCGGCAGCGATTGCGGGGGCTTCATCACGGTCCGCCAGAACACCTTCAATGGACCGGTGGCAGCGGCCGATTTCGCGCCACTCAGTTTCACGCCCACGGTCTCCGGCACCTACTACATCCATTGGAACACGGACCAGTTCTGTGGGCAGGCCTCCAACTGCTGCATCACCACGGTCACCTGCGTCACCTGCATCACCGGGGCCGGCAGCATCCAGATCCAGCAGAACCTCACACCCGTCCAGCTCATCACCGACGTGTTCCTCGGCGAATGCCTTGCAGCCACCAACATCACCTACACCGGAGCCAATGTGGCCGTGGGCACCTTCACCAACGGGTACGCCATCGGCATCGATGACGGCATCGTCATCACCACCGGCACTGCGCTCGGTGCGCTTGGGCCGAACAACTCCGGCTCAGCCACCACCACGAACGTATCCGGTGGTAACGCCCTGCTCACCACCCTTTCCGGCCAAACCACGGAGGATGCCGCGGTATACACCTTCAACTTCGTTCCGGAAACGAACGAGGTGACCTTCACTTACGTGTTCGCCTCGGACGAATACCCCGAGTTCGTCTGCTCCAGCTTCAACGACATCTTCGGCTTCTTCGTGAGCGGACCGGGCTATGCACCCAACACGAACATCGCCACGGTGCCCGGCACCGCCCTGCCCGTTGCCATCAACACCGTGAACGCCGGCGTTCCGGGAGGCCTGTACCCGGGCACGGGCTGCACATCATTGGGCTATCCGGGCCTCTACGTGAACAATGTGGGCGGAACGCACAACCAGTATGACGGGTACACGGTGCCCCTTACCGCCACCATCACCTGCACACCCTGCTCCACCTACACGATCACCATCGCCATCGCAGATGCCGGTGATGCCGCTTACGATTCAGCGGTGTTCCTGAAGGCGCAGAGCTTCACTGCCGGTGTGGCCCTGGACCTGAACGCCAACACCCAGAGCTCGGCCAGCACCCCGCAGAACTGCGACGATGAGGGCACGTTCGTGTTCACGATCGACCAGCCCCTGCCCCAGACGGTTACCCTCACCTACCTGGTGCAGCAGGTGGGTACGGCGGTCTATTCACCGGCCATCCCGGTGGAGGTGACCTTCCCGGCGGGCAGCACCTCGGTGGCTATTCCAATCACCGCCCTGCCCGGTTCCATCGGCCAGGGCGTGAGCACGGTGACCATCTCGCTGGACACCTCGCCCTACGCCGAGTTCGGCTGCAACTGCAACCCGCTCGCCTCGTTGGTGGAAGCCACCCTTTACATCTGCGACCCGCTCACCCTTCCCGTACGCTGGCTCGATTTCCGGGCCACACCGGCATCGGACGAACGCAGCGTGGCCCTGGATTGGGCTACGGGGTCGGAGGTGGACTGCGCCAGCTTCACGGTGGAGCGCTCCTCGGACCTGGAGCAATGGACCGACCTGGGCACGCTCCCGGGATCGGGCACCACGGTGGCCACCAGCAGCTACACATTCACGGATCAGGCTCCCCCGCGTGGCACGTGCTATTACCGCATCCGCCAGACGGGCAGCGATGGTGATTCCGGGCATTCCGAGGTGCGCAGTGTGAACCTGGGCCGCTTCGGGCTCACCGCCTTCCCCAACCCGGGCACGGGCGTGTTCACCTTGCAGGGCCACAGCGGCGGCATGGTCATGGTGCACGACATGAGCGGCCGGCAGGTGCCCCACACCCTTGATGCGCAGGGGCAGCTCACGCTGCTCGACCCGGTGCCGGGCTGCTACGTCCTGGAGGTGCAATGGCCGGACGCCGCTGCTCCCGAACGCCTGCGCCTTGTGGTGAAGTGATCGCGCCGCGCGCACCGCTCACTCGCGACGCCGGCTATCCACCAGGATGGTGACCGGTCCGTCGTTGACGAGCTCAACCTGCATGTCCGCCCCGAACACGCCGGTGACGACCGAAGCGCCGGTGGCCGCGGAAAGCAGCCTGACGGCAAGCTCGTACAGGGGCACGGCCTCCTCCGGCCGAGCCGCGCGGATGTAGCTGGGCCTGTTGCCCTTGGCCGTGGCGGCGTGCAAGGTGAACTGGCTCACCAGCAGCACGCCTCCGCCCGCCTGCGTCACGTCCAGGTTCATCACGCCCACACCATCGGGGAAGATGCGGAGGCGGGCGATCTTGCCGCACAGCCACCCGGCATCGTCCGGGCCATCGCCCACTTCCACGCCCAGCAGAACGACCAGGCCATGTCCGATGCGCGCGTGTTCGGCGCCTTTGATGTGCACCGCGGCCCTGGAGACGCGCTGGATCACCGCCCGCATGGTCAGGGCACGCGTTGTTCGATGAAGGTGCGCACACGCTGCAGGCGCTCGGCATCATCACCCCGGCCCGTGATGCCATCGCGCCAGTAGCCATAGGTGGCGTTGGGGAGAAGTACGAAATCGCGCAAGAGCCTGTCCTCCATGCGATACATCGCAGGCAGGCCCTGGTCCACGGAGCGGTCCTTCAGTGCCTGGTCGAAGTCGGTGAGCTGGTCACCCACGGACAGGACAATGCGGTGGGTCCTGCGCACCGCCTCGCGGCGGGCTGTCTTGTCGCTGGTGCCCTCCATGGTGCGGACATGGATGCTGTCGGCCATGGGGAAACCGAGCCGCGCCAGGTTGGCGATGGTGGAGGCCTTCTCATCGGCATCGCGGTTGGTGATGTAGAACACACTGCAACCCCGCGCGGCCGCATAGCGCAGGAACGCCAGGGAACCGGGCACCGCCCCGGCCGAGGCCCTGGCAGTCCATGCCTTCCAGGTGGACGCATCGTAGGTGCGCCCCGCGCTGAGGTTGCCCATCTCGTAGGGGCTGTTGTCCAGCACCGTCTCGTCCACGTCCACGATCACGGCCGGTGGCAGGCTGCTGTCCGCACGGGACAGGTTGGCGTCCAGCCGCAGGCGGGCAAGGGCATAGGCCTGCTCCTGCAGCCACGCCACCTCGGCGGAGGCGTTCTGGTACAGTGCGGCGTTGGTGTTCTGCTGGACAAGCAGGGCACGCCCGCCGGTGAGGGCCGCATCGGGCAGCTGGCGAGCGCCGCTGCATGCGACCAGGAGCAGCGAGGCAAGGAGCGTGGTGGCGGTCGGGCTGCGCATGGCGTCAGTCAAGGCGGTAGGGGCTTTCCTCATCGATACCGGCGAGCATGTCCAGGTAGCTGCCGTAGCGGCTCGGGGCCACGGAGCCCTCTTCCACCGCCTTGCGCACAGCGCAGCCAGGCTCGTCCTTGTGCAGGCAGTTGTTGAAGCGGCAGCCCGCCTTCAACCGGAAGAGCTCGGGGAACTGGTCGCCGATGTCCTCCGCCTCCATGTCGACCAGCCCGAAACCCTTGATGCCCGGTGTGTCGATGATGAACGTCGGTGGCATCCCGGCAGGAGCGGCGGGCCGCGCGTGGAGGGTATCAGACTGCCGATCACGCAAGACCCGCAGCTCGAACATCTCGGCGTAGGTGGTGGTGTGCTGGCCCTTCTCGCTCGCACTGCTGATGGCGCCGGTATTCAGGTCCAGCAAGGGGTCGATGGCATTGATGAGGCTGCTCTTGCCCACGCCGCTGTGGCCTGCCACCAGCGTGACCTTGCCGGCAAGGAGGGCGCGCACGGTGTCCACGCCGGCCCCGGAGCGTGCGGAGGTCATCACCACCGGGTAGCCGGCCTCCTGGTAGATGTCCACCACACCAGCCAGGTCCTCCAGTTCGGCATCGGACAGGTCATCCAGCTTGTTCACCACGAGCACGGCCGGCACCTGGTAGGCCTCGGCGGTGACCAGGAAACGATCGATGAAGCCGAACGACGTCCGCGGCCGGGCCACCGTCACCATGAGGAGCGCCTGGTCCAGGTTGGCGGCGATCACGTGCTTGTAGTGGCTCAGGTTCACACTGCGCCGCACCATGTAATTGCGGCGCTCATGCAGGTCTGTGATGGCACCTGGCAGGTCCGCCGAAGCTTGTGCGACGTATTCGACCCGGTCGCCCACGGCCACTGGGTTGGTGCTTTTCCACCCCTTGATGCGCAGGTT
>CAZUNW010000085.1:7960-8343 GCA_964621425.1 uncultured Chryseobacterium sp.
CATCACGAGTCCGGTGGGCATGGGTTGGGGCAGCGCGTACACCGATCGCCCGGTCCTTCGGTCGATCCGACGTGCATGGCCGTGCGAAGTTCAGCCATTGGCAGGAGATCCCGCCATTCCCACCCATGGAAGACAAGCCGGGCGCACGTTCCATCGGCCGATCGACCGATCTTCGCACCCATGTCCATTTCCGTCCGCGGCATCACCAAGCTCTACGGCCGGCAGAAGGCCCTTGACGATGTGAGCTTCGAGCTCGCCAGGCCGGGGGTGGTGGGCTTCCTGGGGCCCAACGGTGCTGGGAAGAGCACGATGATGAAGGTGCTTACCTGCTACATCCCCCCCACCAGTGGCGAGGCCAGCGTATGCGGCCACGACATCCGCTC
>CAZUNW010000085.1:8353-8667 GCA_964621425.1 uncultured Chryseobacterium sp.
CAACGTGGGCTACCTGCCCGAGCACAACCCCCTCTACCTGGACCTGCATGTGCGCGAGTACCTGGAGTTCGTTGCCGGCATCCACGGGCTCAAGGGCCGTGCGGCGCGGGTGCGGGAGATGGTCGGACTGGTGGGCCTGGATCGCGAGCAGCACAAGCGCATCGGCGCCCTGAGCAAGGGCTACAGGCAGCGCGTGGGGCTGGCACAGGCCCTGATCCACGACCCGCAGGTGCTCATCCTGGACGAGCCCACCAGCGGCCTCGATCCCAACCAACTGGAGGAGGTGCGTGGGCTGATCAAGGGCATCGGCCGCG
>CAZUNW010000085.1:8677-9870 GCA_964621425.1 uncultured Chryseobacterium sp.
AACGCACCGTGCTGCTCAGCACCCACATCATGCAGGAGGTGGAGGCCATCTGCGAGCGGGTCATCATCATCGACCGCGGGCGCATCGTGGCCGACGACCGGGCCGACCGGCTGCGCAGCGCCCAGCGCGACCTCGACGTGCTGGAGGTGGAGTTCGACGGCGGCGTGGAGATGCGACAGCTGATGGCCATCCCCGGCGTGGTGCACGCGCGCCAGGAGAGCCCGGTGAGGTGGGCCATCGGTCATGCCCGCGACCAGGACGTGCGGCCGGCCGTGTTCCAGTTCGCCGTGGACCGCGGACGCAAGGTGCTCACCCTGCAGAAGAGCACGCGCGGACTGGAAGAGGTGTTCAAGGAGCTCACCAAGGGGTGAGCGGGCCGTCCTTCAGAAGCGCACCAGAAGTCCGGCCGTGAGGAAGGCCACATCATAGCCCCCCTCCGCATACACCGCAAGCATTTCGGTGAAGTAGTACCGGCTGCCCACGAACAGGGAGGAACGCAGCGGACTGCGCGGGTTGAAGCCGCGCGCATAGAGGCTCTCATACCCGGCTGTGGAATAGGTGGAGCGGTCGGTGATGCTGGTGACCTGGAAGCCAAGGCCCAAGCCGGCGTAGACGTCCCAGTTGTCCAGGCCATGCCAGTCGTTCCAATGATAGGTGCCGCGGATACCGAAGTTCCAGAAGTCATATCGCTTGTCCTCCACCCAGTACACATAGTCTGCGTAGATCCGGCGGTTGGTGTAGGCGAAATAGCCGCCGATGCCAAGCACACCCGGTCCCACGGGGATGGCGGTGCCCCGGTCGTACTGCAGGGACAGGGTGGGGCGGAAACCACTGTAGCTGCCGTAGCTGTAATAGGCCCCACCGAAGCCCAGTCCCAGGCCCACGGCGTTATCGCCCGGCCCGAATGACTGGGCGCGAACAGGGGTGAACGGAAGCAGGAGCAGCAGCGCGGTGGCGAGCAGGGATCGGAGCATGGCGCGTGGTTCGTTGCGCCAAAAGTACCGGGGGGGGGCAGCGGGCCGGCACCGGGGTCGGGGTGGCTTACCAACACCCCCCTCTGGATCGGCGACAGGGTCTTCCGGGCGTCGAGCGAAACCCCGTTCTTTGCGGCCGCAACGCCACGCACACCATGCCCTACCTCTTCACCTCCGAATCCGTCAGCGAAGGCCACCCCGACAAGGTCGCCGACCAGA
>CAZUNW010000086.1:0-242 GCA_964621425.1 uncultured Chryseobacterium sp.
ATCTTCTCGCCCGTGCCGATGAACTTGATGGGCTTGTCCACCACGCTGCGGATGCTCAGCGCAGCGCCACCGCGTGCATCACCGTCCAGCTTGGTGAGCACAACACCGTCGATGTTGAGGCGGTCGTTGAAGCTCTTGGCCGTGTTCACCGCGTCCTGGCCGGTCATGGCGTCAACCACGAACAGGGTCTCCTGCGGCTTGATGGCGGCCTTGATGCGGGTGATCTCGTCCATCATGGCCTC
>CAZUNW010000086.1:252-6354 GCA_964621425.1 uncultured Chryseobacterium sp.
CCGGCGGTATCCACGATCACGGCGGTGAAGCCGTGCTGTTTGGCGTAGGCGATGGCGTTGCCGGCGATGACAACGGGGTCATTGCTGGCCCGTTCGCTGTAGACCGGTACGTCCAGCTGCCTGCCGAGGGTCTCCAACTGGTCGATGGCCGCGGGGCGGTACACGTCACAGGCCACCAGCAGCGGGCGCTTGCCCTTCCTGCGGATGTGGCCGGCCAGCTTGCCGCTGAAGGTGGTCTTGCCCGAGCCCTGCAGTCCGCTCATGAGCACCACGGTGGGGTTGCCACCCAAATTGATGCCTGCGGCCTGCCCGCCCATCAGTTCAGCCAGTTCATCGTGGGTGATCTTGATGAGCAGCTGGCCAGGGCTGACACTCGTCAGCACGTTCTGGCCGAGCGCCTTGGCCTTCACCCGATCGGTGAAATCCTTGGCGGTCTTGTAGTTGACGTCGGCGTCCAACAGGGCGCGGCGGATCTCCTTGACGGTCTCGGCAACGTTGATCTCGCTGATCTGGCCCTGGCCCTTGAGGACCTTGAAGGCCCTGTCCAGCTTTTCACTGAGGTTCTCGAACATGGCTCGTACGGGGTTCGGCACCGGGCGGCGCGCGGAGCGCGAAGGTAGGCGGCAGGCCCGTCCCCGTCACCGCAGGGCGACACAGCATTGCACCGCGCAGCTCAGCGCATGCGTCCACCGGACAGCCTGCCCGGCGCGGCGGCGGGCCTGCGCTCGCGCAGGAAGCACCACCGGGAGGATGTGCTCTCCGACGCCACGAAGCAGTATCCGTTCACCACATGCTGCTTTAGTTGCTCCGGGTCCAGGATCCGGTGCTCCAGCACGAGCCGGGCCATCGCGCCGCGCTGGTGCTTCACATACACCTGCAGCGACTTGTGGGCCGAGCCCACCTTGTCCTTGAACTCCGGGGTGATCACCGTGGCACCAAGCCGCTTCACATCAACGGCTTTGACGTACTCATTGCTGGCCAGGTTCAGGATCACCCGGCTGCCGGAGGCCTCCAGGTCGCGGGCCAGCACATCCGTGATGCGCTCTCGCCAGTAGGCGTATAGGTCGCGTGCCGCGCCAATGCCGAAGGGGGTGCCCATCATCAAGCGGTAATCCTGGATAAGGTCCAGCGGACGGAGTACGCCATAGAGCCCGCTCAGGATTCGCAGGTGGTACTGGCCGAAGCGCAGGTCATCCGCCCCGAGCGAGCGCGCATCCAGACCGCGGTAGGCTTCGCCATTGAACACGAACACGGCGGGGCGCGCATTCCGCGGGGTGAACGGCGTGCACCAGGCCGCATAGCGCTGCCTGTTCAGTTCGCCGAGGGCCGGGCTCATGTCCATGAGTTCCGCCAGGCGGGCGGCCGAAAGTGTGCGGAGCTTCTGCACCAGCGGTGACGCATGCTCGAGCAGGACCGGGCGTGTGGCGTCCTTGATGACCGGGGCCTCCTTGGCGAGGTCCTTGGCGGGAGAGAGCAGCACGAGCATGCTCGAAAGGTAGGTGCCGGCGGCGCCCGCGTTCAACGCACCCGAATGCCTCCGGGGATAGGGCACGGCCAGGTTGGCGGAACCAGGAACGGGCGGATCCCGTAGAACAGCGCCCCCGATGGGGCGAAGGCGCAGCGAGCCGCGTTCATGGCGATCAGGCGCCAGCGTCCATTCGTCGAAGGGGATCCGGTCCCGGTCGATCGGCGGTATCCAAATCGGCCGATCCCCGTAGGAAGGCACAACACGAACACCCCCCTGATGAACCGCCACGCGACACCGCACGACACCCTCCGATGGGCGAAGGGCCTCCTGCTCGCGCTCATCCTTGTGATCGGCGGCTGGCAGCCCGTAAAGGCGACGCACATCAGCGGCGGGGAGATCTTCTACGAGTGCCTGGGGAATAACCAGTACAGGGTCACGCTGATCGTGTACCGGGACTGCTTCGGTGTGGACCTCAACAACAATGTGGACCTGGACTTCACCAGCCCGTGCGACAGTTTCACGGTGACCATCAACACACCGAACCCGGTCGAGCTCTCGCAATTGTGCGACCTGGAGTTGCCCAATAGCACCTGCAACGGCGGCAACCTGCCCGGCATCGAACAGTACACCTTCACACGGGTGGTGACGCTGCCCCCCTGCGACCATTGGACCATGAGCTGGATCGGTCGCAACCGGAATGCGGCGGTGGCCAACCTGGTGAACCCGGACGATGAGGCCCTTTACATCGCCACCACGCTGGACAACACGGTGGATGCGTGCGACGACAGTCCGGTGCTGACGAACATCGCCAGCCCTTACGTGTGCCTCAATTACCCGGTGACCTACAGTTACGGAGGCTATGACCCAGACGGCGATTCGCTCACATACGCCCTGGTCGGAGCCCTGAACGAGTTCGGCCAGCCGATCTCCTACATCCCGCCCTACAGCGGCATCGAACCCATCACCGGCCTCACCATCGACCCCGCAACGGGGTTGCTGAGCTTCACACCCACCCTGGCCGGCAACTGGGTGGTGGTGGTGGAAGTGAGCGAATGGGATGCCCAGGGCAACCTGATCGGGACGGTGATCCGCGACATGCAGTTCATCGCCTACCCGTGCAGCAACGTACCGCCCGATCCGACCACGGGCATCATCAACGCCTTTTCCGGCAACGCCGTCCAGACCGGCACCAACAGCGTGGAGGTCTGCGAGTCCGGTTCGTTCTGCATGACGTTCACCATAACCGATGTGAACAGTGCCAACGTGCTGGAGGCCACCACCAACCTGCAACAGATCCTGCCCGGTGCCACCTTCAGCTATTCGGGTACCAACCCCATCGTCTGCACGGTCTGCTGGAACGGCCAGCCGGGAACGGCGGGCTTCTTCCCCTTCATCATCCAGGTGAACGACGGGGCGTGCCCGATACCGGCCGTTCAGACCTACGTTTACGCCATCACGGTGCTGCCGGGCATGGCCATCACGCTCGATGCGGTGGATGAGACCTGCGCAGGCTTGGGCAACGGCTCCGTGGCCGTGAACGTGACCGCAGGTACAGCACCGTTCCAGTACGACTGGGGCACACTGCCATACAACACGCCCAGCATCCAGGTCGGGGCGGGTACGTACAGTGTGGTGGTCTCCGATGCGAACGGATGCATCTCCCAGCCGAGCACGGCCGTGATCGGGGCGCAGGCACAGCCCAACGTGGCGGACGCGGGTCCCGACCTGCTGGGCTGTGTGAATGCCCTGCCCATCGCCCTGCAGGGCACGGTGACCAATGCCACGGGCGGCATCTGGAGCGGCGGGCTGGGGGTGTTCACCGGCACGGGATTGAACGTGACGTACCAGCCCACAGCGGCGGAACTGGCCGCCGGGGGTGTGAACCTCTCTCTCACCACCACGGGCAATCCGCTGTGCGCGGCAGACGTGGACGTGGTGCATGTGGTGCTGAGCGACGACCTGCAGAACGCGACCGTTACCGGCCAGGATGCCCTTTGCGCGGGTTCATCCACGGGCAGTGCCAGCTTCCAACCCGTGTTGCCGGGCATGGGCTTCGCATGGAATGCACCGGGCGCACCGTCCACCCCGCAGGCCTTCGGGCTTCCCGCCGGCACCTTCACGGTCACCGCAACGGATGCGGCCGGTTGCAGCATCACCCTTCCGGTGACCATCGAGCAGCCGGACGCGCTGGCCCTTGGTGGATTGGCGGTGGTGAACGAGGCGTGTGCCGGGCAGGGCAACGGCAGCGTGACGGCCGTGGTGACCGGAGGAACCTCCCCCTACACCTACGCTTGGAGCAACGGGGCCAACACACCCACGATCACCGTGGGCGCAGGCAGTTATTCCCTCTCCGTGACGGATGCCAACGGGTGCAGCCCGGTGAGCGGCAGCGCCACGGTGCTGGCGAGCGCCCAACCGAACATCGCCAACGGCGGTCCGGACGTGGTGGGATGCCCGGACCAGCTTCCGTTGAGCCTGCAGGGCTCCGTGACAAATGCCACTGGTGGCATCTGGACCGGTGGCACGGGCAATTGGCTCGGCAACGGCCTGAACGCGACCTACATGCCCAGCGCAACGGAGGTCCAGCAGGGCGCGGCCACGCTGTACCTGCAGACCACCGGCAACACGGGCTGCCCATCCGATGTGGACACCGTGGGCGTGATCATCAGCACGAGCTTCATCAATGCAGCGCTGACGGGTACTTCCGTGAGCTGCCACGACATGGCGAACGGTTCGGCCCTGTTCACCCCCGCAGGCACCGGTTTCAGCTACCAATGGAACGACCCGGCGATGCAGACGAACAACCCGGCCACCGGGTTGACCGCCGGCACCTACACCGTGAACGTGACCGATGACCTCGGCTGCGGAACGACACTGGGCGTGACCATAAGCGAGCCCTCCCCCCTGCTGGCATCGATCGTCCAGAGCGGCGACCCGCTTTGCGCGGGGGGCACCTCGGGCTGGGCATCGGTGAGCGCGACGGGCGGAACCCCGGGATACACGTACCAATGGGATGCGGCCTCGGGCGGCCAAACGGGCTCCACGGCCAGCGGACTGGGAGCGGGCGCCTTCGGGGTGACGGTGACCGATGCCAACGGGTGCACCGTTCAGCTGCTCGCACAGCTTGATGCACCGCCCCCGATCCAACTGAGCGCCCAGGCGCCGGACACGGTGTGCGTGAACGTGCCCGTACCCCTTACCGCGCAGGCCACGGGCGGCAGTGGAAACCTGCTTGTGAGCTGGTCGGGCATCGGCACCGGCACCCAGCTGATGCATGCTTTCAGCAACTCGCAGACCGTGGTTGTTAACGTAGTGGACGGCAACGGCTGTACCGGACCCACGGTGAGCCTGCCCGTCGCCGTGCTCGACCTGAACGATGCGCAACTGGTTACCAGCGGGTCCGGCACGGTGTGCCTGGATGACACCACGCTGGTGGCGGCACAGGTGGTGGGGTACCCCTCCTCGGTGCAGTTCTTCTGGCCGCAGCTCGGGCTGACCGGGGCTGGCCCGCACGCTGTGGCCGTGCCGGGAGCCATGACGCTCACCGTGACCGCAACGGACCAGTGCGGCAACTCGCTGCAGGGCCTTGTGCCGATCCAGGTGGAGCAGGCGCCCGCATTCACGCTGCCGCCGCTGTTCGCTGAAGGCTGCGCCCCGCTCACCGTGCAGTTCCCGGACACGGTTGTGGAGGGCAACCTGATCTACCTGTGGGACCTCGGTGACGGCACCACCTCGATGGCGGCAGCACCGGTTCACACCTATGCGGCGGGCACGTTCAGTGTGAACCTGACGGTAACCACAGCACTGGGCTGCAGCAGCACCGCACCTGCCCCCGGCCTTGTGATCGCCCATGCACCGCCCACGGCGGCATTCACCGCCAGCACGACCAGCACGGACATCAACAACGCGGTGATCACCTACACCAACGGAAGCACCGGGGGCATCACCTCCTTCGCCTGGGACCTCGGGGACGGCGCCAGCAGCCAGCAACAGAACGTGACGCACCAATACACAGACGTGGGCGTGTTCAGCGTGGAACTGGTGGTATCCGACATCCGGGGCTGCACGGACACGGCCCGTGTGACCGTGGAGGTGACGCCGGACCACGAGGTGACCATCCCCACCGGTTTCACACCCAATCCCGGCGGCGGCAGTGGGGGCGCGTACGACCCCACGGACCTCAGCAACGACGTGTTCTACCCGTTCGCGCGATTCGTGGAGGACTTCCGCATGCGCATCTACAACCGCTGGGGCGAGCTGGTGTTCGAAAGCCTTGACATCCGACAGGGATGGGACGGCTACTATCGGGGTCAGTTGTGCCAGCAGGACGTTTACGCCTACCAGGTGTGGATGCGGTTCGTGGACGGCAAGGAACGGCAGCTCGTCGGGGACATCACCTTATTCCGTTGATCGATGCGCATGAAGCGAAAAGTCACCCTCCTTCTTGCGACCGCCTCGCTGGCACTGCATGCGCAGGACCCGCAGCTCTCGCAGTTCTTCGCGGCACCGATGTTCCTTAACCCGGCGCTGACGGGCAACACGCACCAGGACCGCGTGAGCATGAACTACCGCAACCAGTGGCCCGGCGCCGTGGTGAACGCGTTCCAGATTTTTTAATGATACGGCGACCACCG
>CAZUNW010000086.1:6364-9835 GCA_964621425.1 uncultured Chryseobacterium sp.
ACCGGGCACCCAAGCTGAACAGCGGGTTCGGCGTAATGGCAATGCGTGACGTGGCCGGATCCAACGGGCTGGCGTTCACCCAGGTGGCCCTTGCCTACAGCTATGAAGCGCGTATCAACCGCAAGCATGCGGTGCGCGGTGGCGTGCGTGCGGCATGGACGAACCGCAGCTTCGATGCCAGCGGCATCCTGTTCGCCGACCAGGTGATCCGCGACAATGCGGCCACCAGCGTGGAGAGCGGCATGGTACCGCAGGTGAGCTACATGGACCTGAGCGCGGGGGGCCTCTACTTCAACGAGCGCTTCTGGGCGGGCTTCAGCGTGAACCACCTCAACAGGCCACAGCAATCCTTCTTCCTGAGCGGCGATGCCCGCCTGCCCATGCGCACCAGCATCCATACCGGATACCGCTTCCCGCTCGACGGGCAGCGCATGTCCTACAGCAGCACGGTGGGCACCTTCGCCACGCACTACAAGGCCCAGGGCAAGTGGGATCAGTTCGACGTGGGCTTCTACGTGGACCATGACAAGCTGCTGGCAGGCCTCTGGTACCGGGGTATCCCTGGCCTGAAGGCGTATGCGCCGGGCTACCCGAACAACGATGCGGTGGTGCTGATGGCTGGCTACGAGACCCCCATCCTCCTGCGCATCGTTTACAGCTACGACGTGACGATCAGCTGGCTGGACCTCTCCAGCGGCGGCGCACACGAGCTGAGTCTCACGTACGAATGGCCGCGCAAAGCGAAGTCCCGCAAGCACAAGATCGTGCCGTGCCCTAAATTCTGATGCACGTCAGAATAGCGCAGCGACCGTGAAGTAGAACGAACGGCCCATGCCGGGCAGCAGTCCCGGACCGGGCAGGCCGGAGGCACGGCGCGTGGCATAGACCGCATCCGCCACGTTGTTGACACCGGCGGAAAGGGATACCTGCCGGGTGAAGCTCCACGAGGCGCTTGCGTCCACCACGGTGTACCCATCGATCCACCCCCCAGTGGCGGCAGTATTGGGGGCACGGGTATTGCCCGCATCGGTGAACACACCATCCACAACGCTGCCCTTCACGGCCAGGGAGAAGGCGGCACAACGGAAGGTCAGACCCGGACGGAGCAGGTGTCGCGGGGCGTTCTCCACGCGGTTGCCCGCGATATCGCGCGCCGGATCATCCTGTGCGGCCGGATCGTCCCAACGCGTGTAGCGCGCATCCACCCATGCATACGCGACAGCGATGGACAGGCTGGATCGCGAACCGGCTGAGGGACGGAAAAGCCCGAGCACATCCGCCTCCACAAAGGCCTCCACTCCCTGGCTGCGTGATGCACCAAGGTTGGTGCGGAAGTTCGAACCATCCCGCAGGATCGTACCCACACGGTCATTGATGCGGAGCAGGAAAACGCCCACATCGAAGCTGAGCGCTGCACAGGGGGTGCCCCGATAGCCTGCATCGAGGTTGTATCCACGCGTGTCGCGCAGCCCGGGATCGATCACGTCGGTGGTGGCCGATGGCAGGAGGTCACCGTAGAGCACCGGCCTGTAGCCCTGGCTGAGGTTCGCATAGCACTGTGTGGTGGAGGTGGCCTTCACCTGCACACCCAGACCGAGCAGGGCGAAGCGCCGCTGCCGGACGGCACTATCCAACGGACCGAGCGTGGTACTGGTCCCCACCACACGCGATGCAAGGTGCTCCACGCGCACACCCGGCACAACGGTGACCACGGGGCCGAGCGGCAGCAGGAGCTCCGCGTGGACGGCTGCGTTGAAGGTGGCCAGGGTGAGCTCCCGACCGAACACCCCGCTCACCTCCAGGTCGGCGTCCTGGCCCGTTGAGCCGGTACCGAACTGGCGGCGCAGGTTGTCCGCACCGTAGACCCGCGCTCCAGCGGCCAGTTGCGCCTGGCGGCCCATGAACAGGAAGCCATGTCGCGCACGCACCTCCATGCCGCCATTGAGGTAGCGGTCGCGGTCCACCTGCCGGTGCGCCCAGGTCCCCGTGGCACGGTCCACCGTGTCCGGCACGTCGATCGGTCGGAGGAATGCCACACTGTTGCGTTCCGCCGCCGTGCCGAAGACCTTGCACTCCACCACGGTGCGGTCCCCGGGCCGCCATTCGGCGGAGAACGAGGCCACGTTCCATGGCAGCAGGAGCCAGTTGCGGGCGCGATCGGACGAGCGGGGATCCTCCGCCATCCGCACATCGGTCGATCCCCCGGGCTGCTGTTGCCGAACGTCTGACCGCGTGTAGGAGAACCCGATGCGCAGGCGGCGGGAGGCGCGGAAGTGCACACTGGCGAAAGCGGTGGTGGTTTGGTAGCGGCTGTTGGCCCGCCAGCCTTGGGCCTGCCGGTGGTGCACAAAGGCAGCGTACTGCCAGCGGCCCCGCGCCCCGCCGGCGGAGGCGTAGGTATCGACCAGCCCGTAGGACCCCAGCGTCTGTCGCAACTCCCCCGCGAGAGGGCGGTCGCTGGCGCCCTTTTTCAGGACGAAGTTGACCAGCCCACCGAACTGCGGACCGAAGGCGAGCGAGGCGGCCCCGCGCACGACCTCGATGCGCTCCACCGCCTCCATGGGTGGTGTATAGTAGGCCTCCGGATAGCCGAAGGGGTCGGCACTGATGTCGTGCCCCTCCTGCCGCACATTGAACTCCCAGCTACGGTTGGGGCTGAGGCCCCGGCTTGCGATGCCCAGCTGGACCCCGCTGCCGTCGTTCTCCCATACGGTGATGCCCGGGACCTTGGCGAATACCTGGCGGCCGTGGTTCAGGGCCAGGTCGGCGTCCAGCGCGGCCGGTGTGATGATCTCCGTGCGTCTGCCGGCGAGGATGAGCGCCCCCAGCGTGTCCGCAGCCGGACGCATGCCGGTGCGGTGCACGCTCAGCACATCCAGCTGCCTGAGCTGCTGCGGGACCGTTGCCGCCGTGTCCTGAGCCACCGCGCCGAAGGGCAGCAACAGGGACAGCAGCAGCAGCGTCCGCGTGAACATGGCGGCAAAGCAGGGAACGTCCCTTCGGTGGTGCAATACCACGATCGGGGGACCCGCGCCGCCCGCAGGTGCTTACATGCGCTCGGGCACGCCGATCCCCAGGCACCACATGGCCTTGGCAGTGGCGTTGGCCACCGCGGCACTCAGTTCCAAGCGGAAGGCCCGCCTTCCCGGATCCGCCTCCTTGAGCACGGGAACACCCTGGTAAAAGGTGTTGTAGGCCTTCACCAGTTCATAGACCTGGTTGGCCATGGCGGAGGGGTCGAGCTTGGCGGCGGCATCCTCCAGCACGCCGGGCATCTGGTGGAGCAGCTTGATGACCGTGCGCTCCTCCGGCAGGAGGGCCTCCACCTGGACCGCAGGCATGGACGGCGCGCCGTCCCCGGCTGCTTCGGCCTTGCGCAACAGGCTGCGGATACGGGCGTAGGTGTATTGGATGAAAGGGCCCGTATGGCCCTGCAGGTCGATGCTGGCGGCCGGGTCGAAGAGCATGCGC
>CAZUNW010000087.1:0-2581 GCA_964621425.1 uncultured Chryseobacterium sp.
CCTGGAACTGCTGCGCGAGCTGATGCACCGCACGCGCGGCATCCGCCGCCTGGGCAGCGCAGCCGCCGACCTGGCCTACGTGGCCTGCGGGCGCTTCGAAGCCTTCTACGAGTATGGGCTGAACAGCTGGGACGTTGCCGCGGGCGTGCTCCTCGTGCGCGAGGCGGGCGGCCGCGTAAGCGGTTTCCGTCCCAGCAAGGACCCCGTCTTCGATGAGGAGATCGTGGCCAGCAACAGCGCCATACACGACGAGCTCCTGAAGGTAATCGAGCGCAACTGGCAGCGGCAGGACTAGGCGACAGTGGTGCCCCCCCTGCTCAACAGGGCCAGCCCCGCCATCGTCAGCAGCGCATTCACCAACAGGACCTCGAAGCCCATCTGGTAGCCCAGGAACAGCGTGGTGCTGAAGGTGGCCAGCACGTAGGTGATCACCGGGGCCAGCAGGCAGACCACGGGAACAAGACCATCCTGCGGACGGCGCCGCGTAAGGATGCCGAAGGCGTAAAGGCCGAGCAAGGGACCGTAGGTATATCCGGCGATCCTCAGCAGGGTGTCCAGCACGGTGCCGCTGTCCAACCAGGCGAAGAACAGAATACAGGCCATGAACAGTGCGGCAAAGCCCAGGTGCACGCGCTGGCGCACCTGCTTCTGCCGATCCTCCGGCCAGCCGCGGTCGTGGGTGCCGATGAGGTCGATGCAGGCACTGGCCGTGAGCGCGGTGAGCGCGCCGTCCGCACTGGGAAAGAGCGCACTGATGAGGCCGATGATGAAAAGGAGCCCAAGCCAGGGCGGGAAATGCTGCAGCGCCAGCGCGGGGAAGAGATCGTCGCCACGCAAGGGAGCGGCGATCCCCGCGTGCTGCACATGCAGGTAGAGCAGGGCGCCCAGCAACAGGAAGAGCACGTTCACCCCCAGCAGGATCACGCTGAAAACGCGCATGTTCTTCTGCGCATCGGCCAGCGTGCGCACGCTGAGGTTCTTCTGCATCATCTCCTGGTCCAGGCCCGTCATCGCGATGGTGATAAAGACCCCGCTGAGTACCTGCTTCACGAAGAACCCGTCACTGCGCCAGTCCAGGTCCCACACACCGAGCATGCCGCTGTCACCCAGCTCCCGGACCCAGTCCTCCATGCCCGGCCGAGCGATGATGAAGAGCACCGTTCCCACCAACGCGGCAAGCATGAAGAGCGTCTGGAGGGTGTCGGTCCAGACGATGGTCTTGACGCCACCCTTGAGCGTGTAGAGCACGATCATCAGGAGCACCACGGCACTGGTGAGCCAGAACGGCACACCCAGCGCGCCAAGCACGAAGAGGTGAAGCACGTGCAGCACGAGGTAGATGCGGATGGTTGCCCCCAGCGTGCGGCTCAGGATGAAGAAGCCGGCCCCGGTGCGGTAGGTCACTTTCCCGAAGCGCTCCTTCAGATAGCCGTAGATGCTGGTGAGCTGCATGCGGTAGTACAGAGGAAGCAGCACGCCCGCGACCACCCAGTAACCCAGTACATAGCCCAGCACCACCTGCAGGTAGGCCCAGTGCTTCGCGGCCACGCCACCCGGCACACTGATGAAGGTGACGCCGCTGAGGCTGGTACCGATCATGCCGAAGGCCACCACCCACCACAGGCTCCTGCGCTCGCCGCTGAAGAAGGCATGCTCGCCCGCGCCGCGGCTCGTCCACCAGGCGATGACGAGCAGAAGCAGGAAATAGCCAAGAACGATGGAGAGGAGGAGTGCGGGGCTCATGCTGCGAAGGAAGGACTGCCGGACGAGCGTCCAGCGGCCGGGTGCGGCAGGAAATGAACAGGTACCGGATCATGGCCGCGAGGTAGCCCGGGCGGGGCCATCTTTGCACCATGTCCCTCTCCTCAACCCTGCTGGAGAACGCCGTGGACCAGCTGGCCACACTGCCCGGGATAGGGCGGCGCACAGCGATGCGGATGGCTCTGGACCTGTTGCGCCGCGAACCCGCGGCCGTGCTGCGGTTCAGCGAGGCCGTCCGAAGGCTGCGCGAGGAGGTGCGCTATTGCTCCGAGTGCTGCAACATCAGCGACCGGCCGGTGTGCGGCATCTGTTCATCGCCCGGGCGCGACGGGGGGCTGGTGTGCGTTGTGGAGGACATCCGGGATGTGGTGGCCATTGAGAACACACACCAGTTCAAGGGCCTCTACCACGTGCTGGGCGGGGTGATCAGCCCCATGGACGGCGTGGGCCCTGACGACCTGCACATCGGACGCCTGCTGGAGCGCGTGGAGGCCGGCGGCGTGAGGGAGGTAGTGCTGGCCCTGGGTGCCACGCTGGAGGGTGACACCACCTGTTTCTATCTGCACAAGCGGCTCCAGGAGCGCGGCGTTGCCGTAAGCCAGATCGCACGCGGCATCAGCGTGGGCGGTGACCTCGAGCATGTGGACGAGGTGACCCTGGGCCGGAGTATCGCCGACCGCAAACCCTACGACCAGGGCATCAACCGCGGACAAGGCACGCCACCGCGCCCATGAAGCTCAGCGTCATCATCGTGGACTACAACGTCTGGGCCTACCTGGAGCAATGCCTGCGCGCCGTCATGGCAGCCATGGAAGGCCTG
>CAZUNW010000087.1:2591-9792 GCA_964621425.1 uncultured Chryseobacterium sp.
ACGGTTCCCGCAGGTGCGGCTCATCGCCAACGCGGAGAACGTGGGCTTCAGCCGGGCCAACAACCAGGCCATCCGCGAGGCGCAGGGGGACCATGTGCTGCTGCTCAACCCGGACACCATCGTGGGCGAGGATGTCTTCCGCAAGGTGGTGGCCTTCATGGACACCCATCCAAAGGTGGGCGGCGTGGGTGTGCGCATGATCGACGGCACCGGGCGGTTCCTCCCAGAGAGCAAGCGCGGCCTTCCCACGCCGGCAGTGGCCTTCTACAAGATCATCGGGCTTGCACGCCTGTTCCCGCGCAGCCGGGTGTTCGGACGCTACCACCTGGGCCACCTGCCCGACGACCGCCCCGCGCCCATCGAGATCCTGTCCGGTGCGTGCATGTTCCTGCGGAGGCGTACGCTGGACCAGGTGGGCCTGCTGGACGAGAGCTTCTTCATGTACGGGGAGGACATCGACCTGAGCTACCGGATCCTGCTCGGCGGCTTCGAGAACCACTACTACCCGGACGCGCGCATCGTTCACTACAAGGGTGAGAGCACCAAGAAGAGCAGCGTGAACTACGTCTTCGTGTTCTACAACGCCATGGCCATCTTCGCCCGCAAGCACTTCACGCGCACCGGGCCCGACCTCTTCGGCGCCCTTATCCGCGGGGCCATCTACCTGAGTGCCGCGGGCGCTCTGTTCACCCGCTTCTTCCACCGCGCCCTGCTCCCCCTGCTGGACGCCGTGGCCCTGACAGGCCTGCTGCTGTTCACCGGCCCCCACGTGGGCGTGGCCCAATGGGCCGATGGCGCCCCCCGCCACCTGCTGCCGTTCCTCACCGCCGCCCTGGCCTGCCTTGCCCTGTTCGGGGCCTACGACCGCCCGGTGCGGCTGGCCAACGCCTTGAAGGGTACCGCGGCAGCCACCGGGGTCATGGCCGCCTGGTGGGCCTGGCGCATGCAGGACTGGCCCGGGACGCCGGCCCTGCTGATCTGCCTGGCCCTGATGACGGGGACCACCTTCACCGTCCGTGGCATGCTGCACCTTTTCCGCGTGCGTGGCTACGCGCTCCGCCCGTCCCACCGGCTGCGCATGGCGGCCATCGGCACCCCGGGCCGGGCGCGCACCGCACTGGACCTGCTCTGGCAGACCCACTTCGGGCTCGGGCGGCAGCGCATCGAGGCCCCGGAGGTGCTGGACGATGGCCCGCACACGCGCGAATTGAGCCGCACCCTTCGGGAACAGCGGTACGACGAGGTGGTGCTGTGCGCAGGCGACCTCTCGTGGGGCAAGGTGATCGCCGCGCTTGAGCAGCTGCGCGGTTGCGGGGCGGCATTCAAGGTGGCGCAGCCCGATGGCCGGGTCATCATCGGCCCCAATAGCATCGAGAGCCTGCAGGACCTGCTGGTACTGGAGGCACACGCCGTGAACAGTGCTGCAGCGCGCCGGAGCAAGCGCACGCTCGACGTGGTGGTCACTTTGCTCCTGGCCCTCACCCTGCCGGCAAACATCTGGGCGGTGCAGGACCGCACCGGATACCTGCGCAACCTGCGCGATGTACTCCTTGGCCGACGCACATGGGTGGGCTACCACCGCCAGGGCCCGCGCAGTGGCAGGCTGCCCGCATTGCGGCGCGGTGTGCTGGACCCCCTTCGCGCACTGGGGCTGGAACCGCGGCAGGCACTGGTGGAACGGATGGACCTGATGTACGCCAAGGACTACCGCGTGCGGGACGACCTGCACTACATCCGGCGCGGCTTCGCCCTGATGGGCTCATGACCTGCGCCCGATGGGGCGCTGGTGGTTACTTTTGTCGCCCATCCGATGGCCCAGAAAGAGATCCTCCTGCCCAAGATGGGCGAAAGCGTGGCCGAGGCCACCATCATCAAGTGGCTCAAGAACGAGGGCGACCGCGTGGCCGCTGACGAGCCCATCGTGGAGATCGCAACCGACAAGGTGGACAGCGAAGTGCCTGCCCCGCACGACGGCATCCTTGTGAAGCGCCTGGTGGCCGAGGGTGATGTGGTCAAGGTCGGCCAGCCCATCGCGGCCATCAGTTCCAGTGCAGAAGCAGCCGCACCGCCCACCTCCCCCGCGCCCGCCACAACAACGGCGGAGGCACCCAAACCCGCCGCGGTTGCAGCGGCCGCCGTGGCACCGGGGACCCCAGTGACCCGCAACGGACCGAGCGGCAAGTTCTACAGCCCGCTGGTGCGCAACATCGCCGAGCTGGAGGGCGTGAGCATGGCCGAACTGGAGACGATCACCGGCACCGGCGAGGGGGGCAGGGTGACCAAGAAGGACCTGCTGAACTACCTGCCCACCCGCGGTGCGGTTGCGGCCAACGGGACAAGCACCCAGGAAACTCGCCCGGCAGCCTCTGCCGCCCAAGCACCAGCCGCCCGGACCACATCGCCCAAACCGGTCCCGGGTCCCGGCGACGAGGTCATCGAAATGGACCGCATGCGCAAGCTCATCGCGGACCACATGGTGATGAGCAAGGCCACCAGCCCGCACGTCACCAGCTTCGTGGAGGCCGATGTCACCAACCTCGTGCTGTGGCGTGAACGGGTGAAGAAGGTCTTTGAAAAACGCGAGGGCGAGAAGCTCACCTTCACCCCCATCTTCCTTCTGGCCATCGCGCAGGCGATCCGCGAGATGCCCATGATCAACGTGCAGGTGGACGGACACAACATCATCCGAAAGAAGGACATCAACCTCGGCATGGCGGCGGCCCTGCCAACGGGCAACCTCATCGTTCCGGTGATCCGAAACGCCGACCAGCTGAATCTGGTGGGCATGGCGCGCAAGGTGAACGACCTGGCCACACGGGCCCGCGAGGGCAAGCTGAAGCCCGACGAGACCTCGGGCGGAACGTATACCGTCACCAATGTGGGCACCTTCGGCAACGTGCTGGGCACCCCGGTGATCAACCAGCCCCAGGTGGCCATCATGGCCACGGGCGCCATCCGCAAGAAGCCCGCGGTGATCGAGACCCCGGCCGGGGACATGCTCGCCGTGCGCCACATGATGTTCCTGAGCCACAGCTACGACCACCGTGTGGTGGACGGGGCGCTGGGCGGACGCTTCGTGCGCCGCGTGGCCGACATCCTCGAGGGCTGGTCCCTGGACCTGGAGCCCTGATCCGTTCCCGCGAACGGAAATTGGCTACATTTCGCAGCCCCACATGGGGCACGATCCATCCCGTTCAGCTATGAAGCACGGTTACGCCCTCCTCCTTTCCTCCTCACTGCTCCTCCAGTCCGGCCTGGTGCTTGCCCAAGGCGGTGCCACCACCTTCAATTGGAAGTTCGAGGAGGGCAACAAGCTGATGGAGGAGAAACTCTACAGCCAGGCGGGGGAGATCTGGGACCAGCTCAGCAAGGAGCAACCGGACAATGCCAACCTCTACTACAAGGCCGGCCTCGCCTATTTCAGCTCCTTCAACCAGCGCCAGAAAGCCCTCCCCTACCTGGAGAAGGCGTCCTCCCTGCGCAACAGGAACTACGGGGGGTTCAACACCGCCGGCTATGACCCCTTCGACGTGCGCGAGCGGAACGCCCCCATCGAGGTGGAGTACTACCTGGGCCGGGCCTACCACCTGAACAGCGACTTCGAAAAGGCGGACCTGGCCTACCAGCGTTTCATGGACGAGGCCCCCAAGGACCATGAGCTCTACCGGACCGCGCAGCGAGGCAAGGAACAGACCGCCAACGCGCGGGTCATCCTCCAATCGCCCAAATCCTACCAGGTGAGCAACGTGGGCCGGGTGATCAACAACGATCACCCTGACTTCAGTCCGGTGATGAGCGTGGACGGGAACGCCCTGTTCTTCACCAGCAGGCGCGTGCGGCCTGACAGTTCCAACAAGGACCTGATCGACCTCGTGACAGGCCTGCCCTACGAGAACATCTATGTATCCTACAAGGACCGCGAGGGCAACTGGCAGAACCCGGAGCCCTTGAACATCAACCCTGCGGAGGGGGGGCACCTGGCCTCGGTGAACGTTTCGGCCGACGGTCAGACCCTCCTGCTCTACCGCGACGACGGCGGTGACGGCAACCTGTACGAAAGCCGGCTGGTGGGTGAGTGGTGGAGCGACCCCGTGCTGCTCGGCAGCGATGTGAACTCCAAGAGCTGGGAGACGCACGCCGCCATGACGGCGGACGGCGGCACCCTCTATTTCGTCAGCGACCGCAAAGGAGGCTCAGGCGGCCGGGACATCTACCGCGTGGTGCGCCTGCCCAACGGGGAGTGGAGCAAGGCCCAGAACATCGGCAGCACAGTGAACACGCCCTTTGACGAGGACGCCGTGTTCATCCACCCCAACGGACGCACCATGTACTTCGCCTCCAAGGGCCACAGCAGCATGGGCGGTTTCGACATCTTCACCACCGAACTGCAGGAGGACGGCAGCTGGCTGCCCCCATCCAACATCGGTGCACCGCTGAACACCGTGGACGATGACATCTTCTTCGTGACCACCGCCGACGGACGCCGGGGCTATTTCAGCTCCGACCAGATAGGTGGGTATGGGGAAAAGGACATCTACTTCGTGGACCTGCCCGAGGAGATGGAGTCCGCAGGACTGACCGTCCTCAAGGGCTTCATCGTGCCCCCGGAAGGCGCCGGCCTGCCCCCCAGCACCGTGCTGTACGTCACCGACAAGGCCACCGGCGAGGTGAAGACCTACAAGCCCCGCCAGCGCGACGGAGTCTACGTGGTCATCCTGCCCCCGTGCAAGGAATACAACCTGGACTACCGCGTGGACGACAAGACCATCCACACCGAGGATGTCTTTGTCGAGTGTGAATCGGCCTATCAGGAGATCAACAAGGAGATCTACCTGAACCCGGTGAGCATCACGGGCAAGGCCAGCAAGGTTGACCAGCCCAAGGGCAAGCCGCCCGGAAGCAAGGAGAAGGGCGAGCCCATGAAGCCCGCCGCCGAGGATGCACCGGTGGCGCAAAAGACCAAGCCCGCTGGCAAGCCGGTGCAGGAAAAACCCGCGCCGAAAGTGGAAGTACCGGTTGCCGCGGAGGTGCCCGTGCCGCCCGTGGATGTGCCCCTTACCAAGGTCGGGGGATCGGATGACGTGGCGAGCAAGACCGATGCCAAGCTCAAGGAGTCCGGCAAGGCCCACACGACCCCGGATGGCAGCTATGCGAGGATCTACGCCCGGTTCTATGCGTACAACATGAAGGACATCGATCCGAACGACGGCGATTGGAAGGCGTTCGTCGAATCGGTGGTGGGCCTGATCAACACCAACGGCCGGGCCAACATCGTGATCGAGGCCAGCGCCTCCAAGGTGCCCACCAAGACCTTCGGCACGAATGAGAAGCTCAGCCGCCAGCGTATGGAGGACGCCCGCAACCGCTTGATCGACGCGGTGCGCGAGCGTGGGGCCGACCCCGACCTCATGTTCGTGGAGGCCATCAACTCGCTGGTGCAGGGCCCCTCCTACCGCCGCGACCATGCCGACACGGAGAAGTACGGCAAGTTCCAGTATGTGAAGTTGAAGACCCGCTGACGGTCACCGTTGTCGACAACTTGGGCCTCCCGCCCTCCGGGGATGGAGGCCCTTTGCCCATCTTGCGGCATGCGATTGAAGCTGCAACGCCCCCTCGCCTTCTTCGACCTGGAGACCACCGGGACGCGGGTGGGCCAGGACCGCATTGTGCAGATCGGCATCGTCCGGATCACCCCTTCCGGCGAACGCCAGGCCTGGAAGAGCCTGGTGGCACCTGGGATACCCATCCCGCCTGAATCGACCGCCGTGCATGGCATCACCGATGCCATGGTGTCCGACGCCGCCCCCTTGGAACTGCTTGCCGAGGAGGTGATGGCGCAGCTGCAGGGCTGCGACCTGGCCGGGTTCAACGTGATCCGTTTCGACCTCCCCTTCCTGGCCTCCGAGCTACAGCGCGTAGGCCGCACCTGGGACACCATGGCCCTGCGCGTGGTGGATGTGCAACGCATCTATCACCGCATGGAGCCGCGCGATCTCACCGCCGCCATGCGGTTCTACTGCGACCGGGAGCACCATGGCGCACACGATGCGCTGGCGGACGTACAGGCCACGGCCGATGTGCTCCTCGCGCAGCTCGAGCGGTACCCCGACCTGCCCACGGACGTGGACCAGCTGGGCGAGTTCAGCGGCGACCGGCAGCGCAGCCCCGACCCGGCGGGCAAACTGTCCATCGACCAGACCGGGCAGCTATGCCTCAACTTCGGGAAGTACCGCGGCTGGCCCATGGACACCCTGGCCAGGCACGACCCCGGTTACATCCAGTGGATGTTCGATAAGTCCGACCTCACAGAACCCACGCTCCAGCTGATCCGCAAGGCACTGGGACGCACCGGGGCCTGAGCAACACACCGAAGCGCCATGAAGTGCATCTGCATCGGCCGCAACTACGCGGAACACGCCCGGGAGCTCGGCAATGCCATGCCCGCGGAACCTGTGTTCTTCCTGAAGCCCTTCACAGCCATCGCGCACCCCGGCCGCCCGCTCAAGCTGCCCACCAACCTGGGCACCATACACCACGAGCTTGAACTGGTGTGCGTCATCGACGGCTATGCCAAGGACATCCCGGCGGCCATGGCCCCCGGCCTCATCAGCGAATACACGCTCGGGCTGGACCTCACCGCCAGGGCCGTGCAGGAGGAACTGAAGACGAAAGGCCTTCCTTGGGAAAAGGCCAAGGCCTTCGATGACAGCGCCGTGGTCGGGGATGTACACCTGCCCATGACCAGCGCCACCGACCTTCAAAGCTTCCAGATCGAGCTCCTGCGGAACGGCACCCTCGTCCAACGCGGGCGAACACGCGACATGCTCTTCCCGGTGCACGAGCTCATCGCACACGTGTCCCGCTTCATCACCCTGGAACCGGGCGACCTGCTCTTCACGGGCACGCCCGCAGGGGTGGGCCCCATCGCGGCCGGTGACACCCTGGAGGGCTTCCTGGACGGGAAGCGCCTGCTGCACCTCACGGTGCAGTGAAACCGTCCGGCTCGTCCCCACAGGCTACCTTTGCCGCCTGTCCGCCCCGGCGGACCTGAACGCAACACATGGCCAGGACCGTCCACGTCGGGAACATCGCCTGCGGCAGCGACCAGCTCTTCCTCATCTCGGGCCCCTGCGTGATCGAGACCGAGGACGTGATGCTGCGCACCGCGGAGAAGCTCAAGGAGGTGAGCGAGCGCATGAAG